>JBOHRZ010000247.1:0-4784 GCA_050732975.1 Gemmatimonadales bacterium | reverse complement strand
GCCTTGACCTCCGCGAACACCTCGCCCGCCGTTTTCCCGACGCGGTCCCCCTCCCCGGGCGGCGGGAAAGCGGGCTGGCGACCGGAATCGCGGCCCTCGACCGGATTCTCCCCAACGGGGGGCTGCCCAGGGGGAGGCCATTGGTCTGGGGCGCCCCGGGAAGCGGCGCCACCACCCTCCTCTCCGCCACCGCCCGTTTCCTCCTGGGCTCCGGGCTCCGGGCCGCCTGGATTGATGGCGGACGGACCTTGGGGCCGGGCTGGGTGGACGGGCCACTGGTCGTCCGCCCGCGGACCCCGCTCCTCGGCCTTCGCTTCGCCGAGCTGCTGCTGGTTTCGGGAGGCTTCGCGCTGGTGGTCATGAGTGGCATTGCCACCGAGCGCACGGTGCTCTTCCGGCTGGCGCGGGCGGCGCACGAAGGCGGCGGCGCCTTCGCTGTGATCGCCGATGGCTCGCTCCCGGCAGCGCTGCGGCTGCGCTCGCGCTATCTCCCCGATCGCTTCGACTACGCCCCTTCCCCGTTCGGTGATCCGGCCCGGCTCCGCGCCGTGACCCTGGTCGTCGACGCGATCGCGTCGGGGTGGAACGCGTCGACCACGTTCACGCTGCCCTTCGATTCCCATGACGTTCGTAGCGCTCTCGATCTCGGACTGGCCGACCGGCGCGGCGGCGAGTGATCTGCTGGCGGCGTTGCTGGACGTTGCTCCGCGCGCCGCCGTAGATCCCGCTCGTCAGATCGCCTGGCTCGATGCCCGGGGGCTCGATGCCGGGGCGATGATCGCGCGCGCCAGAAACACCCTGAACGACCTCGGCATCAGGACCGCCGGTGCCGCAGCCGCTGCCGTGCCGATTGTGGCGGAGATCGCAGCAAAACAAGACTTCTCACTTCTCACTTCTCACTTCTCGCTTGCGGTTCTGCCGCTCGACGTGCTCGGCGTGTCGCCAACACTGCTGTCGCTCTTCGACGGTGTAGGCGTGACCTGCTGCGGCGATCTGGCGAAGCTGGCGCGGGAATCGGTGGAGGTGCGTTTCGGGCGCGAGGGACTGGCGGCGTGGCGGCTGGCGCGCAGCGACGATCCGCGGCCGATCTTCAGCGCGCGGCCGCGCGAGCTTCCCAACGCGTCGATCGACTGGAGCGAATTCTCGACCGGCGACCTCGAGCAGCTCGCATTCGTGCTGCACTCGCTGCTCAAGACGGTCTGCGACGCGCTGGAGCGCGACGGTCTCGGCGCGCGGTCGCTCGTGGTGACGCTGCATCTCGAGAACCGGACGGTGATCACTCAGCCAGTGGGTGCGGCGCGCTCGACGGCGCAGCGCACCACCTGGTTGCGCCTGGTGCGGCGCGCGCTGGAGAAGATCACCCTCCCCGACCACGTCACGGGTGTCGCGGTGCAGGTGGAGTCGATCGGCGCGCCGGCGGTGCGGCAAGGCGATCTTTTCGATCTCGGCTTTGCCACGGCGCACGCGGCCGAGAGCACGGTGGGGCAGATCCTCGACCTGCAAGGAGACGCGGTGGTCGTGGCAGAGCGAAGCGGCCATCATCTCCCCGAACGCCGGGTGCGATGGGTGGCCGATGCGCATCCCGTACTGGCCGCTCGGCCGTCACCGGCGCAGCACACGCCAGCGCTGCAGCCGGTGCTGCTCCCTGTTCCCCGCGAGGTCGCCGTGATCACCCGCACACGCCGCGGCGCACCGGTGCCGGTGCGCTACACCGACAACGGCGCGCCGTTTCCACTGCGAGAATCACTCGGCCCGAACCGTCTCTCCGACGACGGCGACGACTCCTTTGCGCGCGACTATCACCAGGCGGTGCGCAATGACGGCGTGGTCGTACTGCTGTATCGCGAGATCGAGAGTGAACGATGGTATTTGAGTGGGTGGTGGGATTGAAAAGCAGGAGAGAGGATAGAAGAGAGAAGAGAGAAGTCGGCGAAGCGGAGATCCGGGACGATTTGCGGCCATCTGCAGGATACCGGCATCACACACTTCTCACTTCTCTCTTCTCACTTCTCTCGTGCTGTTGAGCGCCGAGCTCCGCTGTCATTCGGCGTACTCCTTCGGCGACGGAGCGGTGTCGCCGGAAGATCTCGTGGCGCGGGCGGCCGAACTGGGGTACACCGCGATCGGGCTCACCGACACGGCGGATCTGGGCGGCATCGTGCGGTTCGGCGTGGCGTGCCGGCAGTTCAACGTGCGGCCGATCGTAGGTGCGGAACTGGCGGTCGACAGCCGGCCGCTGGCGCTGCTGGCGCGCACCCAGCGCGGCTACTGGAATCTCGCGGCGCTGGTGACGCGATCGCGAAGCGGTGCGCTGCTCGACGCCGAGGCGCCGCGGCCCGCGCGCGGACGGCCGCGGCTCACCTGGTCCGATCTCGTCACCCGCACCGGTGGATTGCAGTTGCTGACCGGGCCGTCGTCGGGCATGCTCGCCGCGCTGGTGCGTGAGCAGCGCGTCGACGACGCCGAACGGCTGCTGCATCAGTGGCGCGAGGCATTCAGCGGGCGCATCGCGGTCGAAGTGCAGGACCATCGCACCGGCGCCGATGAGAGTGCGCTGGCCGGGGCGTTGATCGCCCTGGCCGACCGCGCCGGCGTGCCGTGGGTCATCGCGCAGGACGCGCGCTACGTCGATCGCGGCGGACGGCTGGTGCACGACATGCTCACCGCGCTGCGCCAGAAGCTCACGCTCGACCAGCTCCGCGCGCAGGGCGCGGGGCATCCCAACGGGAGCTGGGTGCTGGCGCCACGCGAGACGCTCGCCACACAGTGGCAAGGGGGCGGGCGCGAAGCGGGATTCGACGCAGCAGCAGAGATCGCCGCGCATTGTGATTTCGACCTGCGCTGGATCCGGCCGCCGCTGCCAAGCTTCGCGGTGCCGCGCGGACACAACGACGACTCGTTTCTCCGCGAATGCACCTTCCGCGGCGCGCGGGAGCGCTGGGGCGAGCCACTCAGCGACGCGCAGGAGCGGCAGCTCAATCACGAGCTGGCGGTGATCGCCCGGCTGGGGTTCGGAGGATTCTTCCTGGTGATGTGGGACGCGGTGCGCTACGCGCACGACGCCGGCATCCTCTGCCAGGGGCGCGGCAGCGCCGCAAATTCGGCGGTGGCCTACTGTCTCGGCATCACCGCGGTCGATCCGGTGGCGAACGGACTGCTGTTCGAGCGGTTCCTTTCCGAAGCGCGGGTCGACGGCCAGACCGAAGCGCCCGACATCGACGTCGACTTCGAGCACGACCGGCGCGAGGAGGTGCTCGACTACGTCTATCGCAGGTACGAACGCACCGGATCGGCGATCACCGCCGTCACCCAGATCTACAGCGCGCCGACCGCGCTGCAGGACGCGATGCGGGCGCTGGGCTACCCCGCGGAACTGGCGTTCCGGCTTTCGAAGCGACTGCACTATCACGACAGCGAACGCGGCGCGACGGCACTCGTGGAGGAGATCGGCCCCGCGGTCGGATTCGACGTCACCACGCCGCGTGCCAGGGCCTTGCTGGCGATCATGCGCGCCTGCCAGGACCTGCCGCGGCTGCGCTCGACGCATCCCGGCGGGTTCGTGCTGTCGTCGAAGCCGCTGGGCGACTATGCGCCAATCGAGTGGACGTCGATGGGCCGATCGATCATCCAGTTCGACAAGGACGACCTCGACGTGGTGGGGATTCCCAAATTCGATTTCCTGGGACTGGGCGGCCTCGCCGCGGTGCGCCGGGCCTTCGACGCGGTGGAGCTCCGCACCGGGACGCGCCCCGAGATGTACCGGCTGCCGATCGACGACCGCGCCACGTACGAGTTGATTTCGCGCGGCGACACGCTGGGCACCTTCCAGATCGAAAGCCGGGCGCAGATCGCGTCGATCCTGCACACCCGACCAGAACGGCTGTACGACATCACGGTGCAGGTAGCGCTGATCCGGCCGGGGCCGATCCAGGCGCGGTTCGTCCAGCCGTACACCGACCGGCGGCGCGGGCGCGAAGCGGTGACCTACCCCGATCCGCGGCTGGAGCCGATCCTGGCGCGCACCCAGGGAATCCCGATCTTCCAGGAACAGGCGATGGCGATCGCGATGGCGCTGGCGGGATACACGCCGGCCGAGGCGGATCAGTTGCGGCGCACGATGGGGAACCGTCGCAAGGAAGCGAAGCTGATGGCGGCGTTGGAGGAATTGCGCGAGCGGCTGATCGAACAACAGGTGGATGCCGCGGTCGCGGGACAGATCGAGTCCGATCTGCGCAGCTTCGCCAACTACGGATTCCCCGAGTCGCACGCGTGGAGTTTCGCGCTGGTGGCGTACGCCACGGCGTGGCTCAAGACCAATCATCCGACCGAGTTCTATCTCGGGCTCCTCAACGCGCAGCCGATGGGGTTCTATCCGGTGAGCACGCTGCTGCACGACGCGCGGCGCCACGGCGTACCGCTCAGGCCGCCATGTCTGCTGCACGGACAGCGCGATTGCACCACGGAGCCTGACGCTGATCCGGCACGCCCGGCGCTGCGGGTGGGGTGGCGCTTCATCCGCGGCGTGGGGTCGGTGGGGCTCGACGCACTGGAAGCGGCGCAGCGCGAGCGGCCGTTCTGTTCGATCGCCGACGTGATCCGGCGCGCCGCGATCGACAGGAGCGGCGCGGTGGCGCTGGCGCAGGCCGGTGCGTTCGCGGCGTGGGAATCCGACCGCCGTCGAGCGGCGTGGGAAGCACTCCGCGCCGCGGGCGATACGATGCCGCTCGCCCCGGCGCACGAGAGCATCCTCGATCCCAGGCCGATGTCACGAGCACGGCGCGTGC
>JBOHRZ010000246.1:0-4789 GCA_050732975.1 Gemmatimonadales bacterium | reverse complement strand
GCTGGTACTCAATGCCACGCGCGTGCGTCACGCCAGGCTCATCGGGCGACGGCCGAATGGGGCGCCCGCCGAGGTATTGCTGGTGCATCCCGCCAGCGGCGATGAATGGATCGCGCTCGGTTCGCCGGGACGCGCCCTGCAACCCGGCAAGCGGATCGCGCTGGACGACGGCATCGCGATCGAATCGGTGGCCGTGCTCCCCGACGGCATGCGACAGGTCCGTTTCATCGGCGCGACCGCCGCCGAAGCGATCGCGCGCCACGGGCGACTGCCGCTGCCGCCCTACATCGAACGCGACCCCTGCCCCGCCGACGAGGACCGCTACCAGACCGTGTACGCCGAGCGCGAGGGCAGTGTCGCGGCACCGACGGCGGGACTGCATTTCACACCCGAGCTACTCGATTCACTCGATCGGCGCGGGGTCGGTATCGCCAGGTTGGACCTCGAGGTCGGCCCCGGCACATTCCGTCCGATGGAAGACGGCGACGTGTCGGCGCACGAGATGCACGAGGAGCGATTCACCATTCCCGCCGGCACGGCGGAAGCAGTCGCGGCCTGCCGGCGGCGCGGCGGCGCGGTGTGGGCGGTCGGGACCACTGTGGTCCGGGCGCTGGAATCGGCCGCAACCGGTGACGGTGGCGTCGCGCCGGGGAGCGCCGAGACGCGGCTGATGATTGCGCCGGGATTCCGGTTCCGCGTGGTCGATCGCCTGATCACCAACTTCCATCTCCCGCGCTCGACGCTGCTGATGCTGGTGGCCGCGTTCGCGGGCTACGAAACGACGATGGCTGCATACCGCCACGCCATCGCGGCGCGGTACCGCTTCTATAGTTACGGCGACGCGATGGTGGTCGCGAGGGGTGAGAAGAGAGAAGAGAGAGGAGAGAAGATGGCATAATTGAGGCACCCGCTGCATTGGATTGGTGCCGCCTTGCAACAAGGATCCGCCACTCTACAACATGCGGAGCCACCGGCATCTTCAAGCTTGGCAAGCGGCACGCGATGTGACCCTCGGCGTACACCGATACGGTTCATCGAACTGGCGACCCGAAACCGCGGCGGCAATTGAGCAACTGCGCCGCGCTGCGCTCTCCGTTCAGCTTAACCTGGCCGAAGGCTTCGCGAGTGGCCGCGGGGCACGCTGCCGACACCATTTCCTGATCGCGTACGGGTCCGCCGTAGAGACAACCGATATTCTCGATCTTCTCGTTGACCTCACACCAAGTACAGTGCTTGCGGAATTGGCGGCGAAGTCGCGGGAAACTCAAGCATTGACGCTCCGCCTCTGGCAACGCAGCTCAACGTGAGAGACGCATGGTCCCTCTTCTCTCTTCTCTCCTCTATCTTCTCTCCCTCACCCCTCACCGCTCACCCCTCACCCCTCACCGACCGGAGCCGACATGACCACGGACGCCACCATGACTCCCTATATCCGCGAAACGTTCGAGCTGCTCGGCGATCGGGAACCGATTGCCGTGATGGTCGAAACGCCCGGCTGGATCGCGGACGCGATCGGCGGCCTTTCCGACGCCGCTCTGCGCACGCCGGAAGGCGCCGACAAATGGTCTCTCACCCAGGTGCTGGCGCACCTCGCCGACACCGAGATCGCCTTCGGCTGGCGCGCGCGGCAACTGCTGACCGCGGACAATCCGCCGCTGCCGGGCTTCAACGAGTCGGCCTGGATGACTCGCTTCGATTGCGCCAACGCCGACCCGCACCAGGCGCTGGCGGCGTTCACCGCGCTGCGCGAATGGAACCTCCGGGTCTGGCGTATGGCACAGCCGGGGGACTATCGGCGCACCGGCATCCACAGCGAGCGCGGTCCCGAAACTCTCGATCGCACCATCCGCATGGCATCCGGGCACGACTTGCGCCATCGGCGTCAGATCGAGCGCCTGCTGCGGGTCGTCGCGTAGGTGTTCGAGTTCAGCGTCGACGCGACGTCGGATGCGGCCCGCGCCGGGCGACTGACGCTTCCCCATGGCGTGGTTCCCACGCCCTGCTTCATGCCGGTGGGGACTCGCGGCGCCGTGCGCGGACTGCATCCGCTCGAGGTCGACCGTGCCGGCGCCCGGATCCTGCTCGGCAACACCTATCATCTGCACCTGCGTCCCGGGGAGGACGTCGTCGCCGCGGCGGGCGGACTGCATCGCTTCACCACGTGGCCTCGTCCGATGCTCACCGACTCGGGCGGGTTCCAGGTCTTTTCGCTGACCGCGCTGCGGCGGATCGACGAGGACGGGGTCGAGTTCGTATCGCATATCGACGGCTCGTTGCGGCGGCTCACGCCGGAGCGATCGATGGAGATCCAATGGACCCTCGGCGCCGACATCGCGATGGCCTTCGACCATCTCGCCCCCGGCGGCGCGGACCGCGACGTGATCCGCGACGCGATGGAACGGACTCAGCGCTGGCTGCACCGCTCCCGCGACCGCCACGCCGCGCTGGCCGCCGCCGATCCCGATCGCCAGACGCTCTGGCCGATCGTGCAGGGCGGAGTCTTTGCCGACCTGCGTCGGGAATCGCTGGCCGGCGTTTGTGCCGCGGGCCCGTGGACCGGTATCGCCATCGGCGGGCTCTCGGTCGGCGAACCGAAGGAGGCGACCTGGGCGGCGATTGACGCCGTCGCGGCGGATCTTCCGCGCCAATGCCCGCGTTATCTTATGGGCGTCGGATTTCCGGATGATCTGCTGGAAGGGATCGCGCGCGGTGTCGACCTTTTCGATTGTGTCGCCGCGACGCGCAACGGGCGTCATGGCAGCGCGTGGACGTCGGATGGCAGGGTCAATGTGCGCGGCGCGGGGCTGCGTCTGGAGCAGGGTCCGCTCGACCCGGAGTGCGATTGCGAATGCTGCCTCCGCTTTTCGCGCGCGTACCTGCGTCACCTGTTCCTGGCCGAAGAACACCTCGGGCCGCGTCTGGTGTCGATCCACAACATCCGTTTCCTGATCCGGCTGGCGGCGGTGGCGCGTGAGCGGATCGTGGACGGAACCTTTCCGGACTGGGCCGGCGTTTGGCGCCGGCGGTACTACGCAAGGGGCGTGATCTGATGGGATCGAACGGACTGACGCTGATGGTGCTGCAGATCGCCGCCATCCTCGCCGTGATGTACTTCCTGTTCGTCCGCCCGCAATCGCAGGCGCGCAAGCGCTCCGAGGCGATGCTCGCCGCGCTCAGGAAGGGCGACGACATCATGACCGCGGGGGGAATCGTGGGCAAGGTGCGCGACATCAAGGAGTCACTCATTACCATCGAATCGGGCTCGGCTACGTTCATCGTGGAGCGGAGCCGCATCGTCCGCGTCGGCAACCAGACCGCCGCGGCTACCCCGGCGGCCTGATGGCGATCCGCGACATCCATAACCTGGGCTCGCCGGTGCTGCGCCGCCGCGCCGAAGAGATCGCCGCGGTGGACGATGAAGTACGTACCCTCATCGAGGATCTCTTCGACACCATGGCGGCCGCTGGCGGGATCGGCCTCGCCGCCAACCAGGTCGGCGTCGCCCGCCGGGTCGCCGTGATCAACGTTGAAGACCGTACCTTCGCCATGATCAACCCGCGGATCGTCGAAGCCGAGGGACGGGACACCAAAGAGGAAGGCTGCCTGTCGATCCCCGACGCTTTCGCCGAAGTGACCCGCCCGGAGCAGATCGTCCTCGAAGCTATCGACGAAAACGGCGAAATGATGCGACTCGAAGCCAATGCGCTGGTGGCTCGCGCCGTGCAGCACGAGATCGACCATCTCGACGGCGTCCTCTTCATCGACCACCTCAGCCCGCTCAAGCGCCAGCTCCTGGTATCGCGCTGGAAGAAGGAACACCGCAACGATCCGCTGACGCGCACGCCGCAACCCGAGGCGCCGAAAGCGAGCGCCTGATGCGGCTGGTGTTCTTCGGCACCCCGGAGTTCGCGGTGCCGAGCCTCGCCGCGCTGCACCACGCCCAGTTCGACATCGCCGCCGTCGTCACCCAGCCCGACCGCCCCCGGGGACGGTCGCGATCGACGGTCGTGGCACCGCCCGTCAAGGTCATTGCCGAGCAGCTGCATCTCCCAGTCTGGCAGCCGGAACGCCCGCGCGGCGGCGAATTTCTCGACCGCATCCGCGCCGCCCGGGCCGACCTCGCCGTGGTGGTGGCGTACGGACACCTGCTCCCGGCCGAGCTGCTCGCCATTCCGCGACTGGGATTCGTCAACGTCCACGCCTCGCTGCTGCCGCGGTGGCGCGGCGCGGCGCCGATCCAATGGGCGATTCTGAGCGGCGATGCCGAAACCGGCGTCACGATCATGCGGATCGAAGCGGGACTCGACACCGGCGCCGTGTGGTTGGAGCGCCGCGCGCCAATCGCCCCGGCCGATACCGCCGGTTCGCTGGCGGCGCGGCTTGCCGCGCTGGGCGCCGAAGCGCTGCTCGACGCGCTGCCGCGGATCGCGGCGGGCGAAGCGCCTGCTCCGCAGGACGAGGCAACCGCCGCCCATGCCGCCAAGGTGACACGCGACCTCGCCCGGGTCGATTGGCGACAGCCCGCCAGGGAGATCGCGCGGCTGATTCGCGCCCTGGACCCGGCTCCGGGAGCGTGGACCACGCTGCGAGGCGAAGCCGTGAAGCTGTTCGCGCCGGCGGCGCCGTCGCATGCGTCATTTGCGCAATCTGGACACGCCATTTGGCGCAACGGCGAACTCCTCATCGCGGCTGGTAATGGCGCCGTGTCGGTCGGCACCGTGCAACCTGCGGGGCGAAGGCGGATGGCAGCGGTAGAGTGGGTGCGCGGCACGGCGCTCGACGGCCTGCG
>JBOHRZ010000245.1:0-4790 GCA_050732975.1 Gemmatimonadales bacterium | reverse complement strand
ACGCTGTCCTGAGCCAGTCACAATGCTTGAGCGCCGTGGGCAGGTCCCAGTTCGCCATCATGTCGAACCCGTGCCCCTCGCCGTGGACGCACTGGAACCGGAGCCAGCGGTCGGCCTCGTCGGAAGCGATCACATCGCAGAGCTTGACGGCACGCGTCGTGTCGAGGTGACCGCCCCCCCCTTCCGTGAGATAGGCCTGGATCACGCCGTGATAGCACCCCGATTGGAAGAGCCCGGTGCAGGAGCGGAAGATGCTGCGCACATCGGCGCCCTCGTGGTACGCCCGGATCCCGATGATGTGGGTGAACATGTGTCCGTCGCGCGCGACGTCGGGATGCTCGGCCGCCAGCGACGACAGGGCGCCAAGGGTGATATGAACCCGGTCGCTGCGGGCCAGCTTCACGAAGTAGTCCTGCCAGCACGACATCTTCTTCTCGCCCGACGTGCCGGCGCAGGCGCGATCGGCGAGGTGCGCCAGGGCGACGGTGTCCTGCTTCGCCACCAGCGCGTCGATCTGCGCTTCACTCACCGCCTGCGGTCGGGCGCACGCCGCAACCGCCGCCAGGAGCACGGTTGTCAGTGTCGCGGTCAGCCTGGCTCGTGTCGGTCTACCCATCGGATCGCTTCCGTGTCCATCGATGTTTGTCACGCTCCTCCACCTTGCGCATCATGCGGTCGAAGGCATCCTGCAGATCGATCCCTTCGCGGTTGGCCATGCAGATCAGCACGAAGACTATGTCCGCCATCTCCATCGCCATGTCGCCGGGAGGCTCGCCGGGCTTCTTGGCCTTCTGCCCGAAGCGGTGATTGACCTCGCGTGCCAGCTCGCCGACCTCCTCGCTCAGACGGGCGAGGTTGGTGAGGGGGTCGAAATACCCCTCCTCGAACCGGGAGATCCAGGCGTCGACGCGCGCTTGTGAATCACGCAGGGACATGGGTTGGAACGTAACAGGAGGGCGAGGAGACGTATATTTCAGCGTCCATGCGCTCCCGCGAACGAATCCTCGCCAATCTCGACCAGATCTATCGCGAATCGGCTGACCGCGCCCGCCAGGCCGGCCAGGATGACCGGATCGTCGAGCTCGACAACGCCTACATGCGCGACCAGTTGATGCTGGAAATTCTGCTCGATATTCGCGACCTGTTCACCGTGACCCCGGCGGCACCGCAGGCCTCGGGCAAGAGCGCGCTGCAGCAACTGCAGGCACTGCGGCGGCTGACGGGGAAGTAGTAGCGCCGCTCTCCCCGCTCTCCCCGCCGACCACGGCGTTATTTTTGCTCCCATGGCCACCCGCACCCAGACCCGCTCCCGGGCACCGGTTCGACTCGAAAAAACCGACCTGCTGGAGTTCTACCGGCTGATGCTCCTGTCGCGCCGGCTCGACGACAAGGAGATCCAGCTCAAGCGCCAGAACAAGATCTTCTTCCAGATCTCCAGCGCCGGGCACGAAGCCGTCACGGTGGCGGCGGCGAAGGTGTTCCGCCCGGGATACGACTGGTTCTACCTCTACTATCGCGATCGGGCGCTCTGTCTCGGTCTGGGGATGACGGCGACCGATCAGCTCCTCTCCGCCGTTGCGGCGGCCGACGATCCCAACTCCGGCGGCCGGCAGATGCCGTCGCACTGGGGACACAAGGACCTCAACATCGTCAACACGTCGAGCCCCACCGGGACGCAGTTCCTGCAGGCGGTAGGCGCGGCCGAGGTGGCAATTCGTGCGGACAGCGATGAGGCGACGAAAGCGCTCACGCCAGGCGACGAAGTGGTGCTTTGCACGTCGGGGGAGGGGCAGACCAGCGAAGGCGAATTCTGGGAGTCCCTCAACAGCGCCTGCAATCTCAAGCTGCCGGTTGTGTACCTGATCGAGGACAACGGCTACGCGATCTCGGTCCCGGTCGAGGTCAACACCGCCGGCGGATCGATCTCGCGGCTGGTGAAGTCGTTCCCGAACCTGCTGGTGCAGGAAGTCGACGGCTGCGATCCGGTGGCGTCGTACGAAGTAATGCTCAAGGCGTTCGAGTACGCCCGGCAGCGCAAGGGGCCGGCGCTGGTGCACGCCACGGTGATCCGGCCGTATTCGCACTCGCTGTCCGACGACGAGGTGCAGTACCGGCCGCCGTCGGAGCGCGAAGCCGATGCCGCCCGCGATCCGGTGAAGACGTTTCCGGCGAAGTTGCTGGCCGATGGCGTCGCGACCGATGATGAGCTGACACTGATCTCCAACCAGGTCAACGAGGAGATCGAGGTCGCCACGAACATCGCGCTGGCGGCGCCGCAACCGGCCGCCGATACGATCTACCGCTACGTCTATTCACCCGACGTCGATCCCACCGCCGAGCAGTTCGACACCGAGGACGACCCGCAGTTCACGGGCGAACCGACCACGATGGTCGATCTCCTCAACGCCTGTCTCAAGGACGAGATGGCGCGCGATCCGCGGATTCTGCTTTTCGGCGAGGACGTCGCCGACGTCTCGCGCGAGACCAGTCTCCCGACGGTGAAGGGGAAGGGCGGCGTCTTCAAGGTCACCTGGGGATTGCAGAAGCAGTTCGGTGCGACGCGGGTGTTCAACTCGCCACTGGCCGAGGCGAACATCGTCGGCCGTGGCATCGGGCTGGCGACCCGCGGCATGAAGCCGGTGGTCGAGATCCAATTCTTCGACTACATCTGGCCGGCGTACATGCAACTCCGCAACGAGCTGGCGCTGATGCGCTGGCGGAGCAACAACGCCAACACCGCGCCGGTCGTGGTGCGAGTGACCTACGGCGGGTACCTCAAGGGTGGTGCCATCTATCACTCGCAGACCGGCGCCGCCGTCTTCACCGGCGTGCCGGGGCTGCGAGTCGTGTGTCCGGCGACGGCACTGGATGCCAACGGGCTGTTGCGCACCGCCATCCGCTGCGAGGACCCGGTGATGTTCCTCGAGCACAAGCATCTCTACCGCCAGACCTACAACAAGGGCCGCTATCCGGGGCCCAACTTCATGATCCCGTTCGGGAAGGCGAAGGTAGTGCGGCCCGGGACGGACCTCACCGTGATCAGCTACGGCGCGGTGGTGCAGCGCTCGGTGGTGGCGGCCACGGAGCTCGAGGCGCAGACGGGAAAGAGTGTGGAGGTGATTGACCTGCGGTCGTTGTCTCCGGTTGACTGGGAAGCGATCGCGAGGTCGGTCCGGAAGACCAGCCGCGTGGTGGTGGCCTACGAGGATTCGCTGTCATGGGGTTACGGCGCCGAGATCGCAGCGAAAATCGCCGGCGAGATGTTCGAGTGGCTGGATGCGCCCGTCAAGCGCGTGGCGAGCACCGACACGTTCGTGGCGTACGCGCCGGAGCTGGAGGATGTGATTCTGCCGCAGAGCCCGGGGTTGCGGGCGGCGATGGAGGAGGCGCTGCGATTCTGAGTGGGAAGAGCGGGGAGCGCGAGGACCGTCGATGCCAGGCAGCCTACCCGCGCCGATCGGTTTGCTCAACGCACTGCGCAAAAGTACTCAACGTACCCGGTAATCCTCCCCGCCCGACGCCTCTAAAAGAGAACGGAGACAGCGAATGAGCCGGAGAAGATTTCTGCGCGCCACATTGTCGCTGGCGATCCTATGGGGCATCGGCTGTGCGCTGTTGACGGCGGCGCTGGTGTCAGTGCTGTGGATGATTGAGCTCCGGCGCCTGGTCGGGGTGGAACCATACGTCGACTTCGTGGTCTTCAGAATGGTGGCCGGTTTCGTGATGGGTGCCATTGCGGGAGCCGGATTCGCGTGTCTATTGGCCCTGGTCGAGCGCCGACGAAGCATTGCGACGTTGTCGATATGGCGTATCGCCATCTGGGGCGCGGTGGCCGGCGTCGTGCTGATGTTGGGCGATCGGGCGCTGTTTCCCGCGCGATACACCGACATCACGACAGACAGTTTCCTGATGGCCTTGGCGACGTTCGCGGTGATCAGTGGCGCGTCGGCGGCGGGAACGCTGGCGGCGGCGCGGCGCGGGGAGATCACGGCGGGAGAGGATGCCGACAAGTTCCTGAGCGAAGTGGGAGGAACCGGGTGACGGCCGACGAGGCTGGCCGATGAAGGCGCAACTGGCTGTTATCGCTGCTCTTGCCGCTGCGGCCGTCTCGGCGTGTTCTGGTTCGAACGGCGGCGCGTCGGATGCGGCGGCAGAGAAGTTCACCCTTGGCGCGCCTTCGTTGACCATTCCGGACGCCGCACCCGACGGCTCGTGGGCGGTCAACGGCTGGGAATCGGTGCTGCTCCTGCCGGATGGCGGTTTCGCCGTCGCCGCCAGCACCGCGATTCACCAGTTCTCCGCCGGTGGCGACCATGTCGCGACCGTGGGTCGCAAGGGCGACGGCCCCGGCGAGTTCAGCCGGATCGGCGGATACGCTGATTGTCCCGGAGGTGGTTTTTCCGTCGCCGACTGGATCGCCGCACGACTGACCATGCTTTACCCCGCGCCTCACCCGGCATTCGTAACCGATTACCGCGGGCACGAGGTGTCGCAGGGCCTCGATCCTGTCGAGTGCGATGGATCACGTCTGATCTTCATCGAGCATTCCGCTGATTTCGGTCCGCGTCCGCCGCGCGACGTGCTCCGGCGGGATACCGCTTTGGTGCTGCGCGGCGATTCCGCGCTGGGAGTGTTCGACACGGTTGCCCGGGTGCCCGCCGGATACAGCTTCAGTGGGCTCCAGCAACCGTTCGGGCCGAATGGTATTTTCGCGGTCAGCCCCGGAATACTCGCGTATGGTTCGGGCGACGATTCGGTCGTGTATATCCGGGCTCCCTTCACGGATGGAA
>JBOHRZ010000244.1:0-4793 GCA_050732975.1 Gemmatimonadales bacterium | reverse complement strand
CGGGGAGAGCGGGGAGAGCAGGGGGGAGCGGGGAGAGCGGGTAGAGCGGGGAGAGCGAGGATTGAGGAGGCATCCATTCCAGTTGTCATCCTGAGCGAAGCGCCTGCGCAGCAGGCGCGGAGTCGAAGGATCCCGGTCTGGCGCGCCGGACCGGCGTCGGTGCTGTTCGTGGCCTGCATCGCCCCCGCCTCCGCTCAGCGCATCGCCCCCGACACCGGCGCGCTGCAGCGCCTGCTCGTCGCCGAAGACGCGCGAGGGACCGGTGCCGACGGCATCAAACCTCTGTTGGAGGGGTTGCGGTCCCGGGACACGTTGCTGCGCCAAGTCGCTGTGCGCGGGCTCGGCCGGCTGGAGCGGC
This sequence comes from Gemmatimonadales bacterium, assembly GCA_050732975.1. Lineage (GTDB taxonomy): Bacteria > Gemmatimonadota > Gemmatimonadetes > Gemmatimonadales > GWC2-71-9 > Palsa-1233. The sequence goes on along the minus strand of JBOHRZ010000244.1, from coordinate 4,435 downwards.
CGGAGCTGGCGACGCGACTCGATGCCGCGCTTGACGACGCCGTGCCATCCGTGCGGGAAGCAGCCGCCGTCGCGGTGGCCCAGTCGGTGAGTACGGTGACGCGGCGATCGGCCGACTCTCTCCGTCACGCGGCCGACGACGCCGGCGCGGAGCTCGAAGCCCACCTTGCTCTCGAGCGTGATCCTGCGGTGCGCGATGCGCTCGCCGAGTCGCTGGGGCGGATTCCGTTCAGCGACAGCACCCGCGCATCGGGCGCCGAGCACGCGGTGCTCGCGGCGGCGGGGAACGCATTCACGTTCGGTGTGTTCCGTGGGCTGTATCATCTCGCGATCGCCGGCACGCGCGATTCGGCGAGCACGACGCTGCTGCGTAGCGCGGCGATCCATGTGCGCGATCCAGCGATCCGGCGCGTCGCCATCCTGGCGCTGACACCACGGGGCGGACTTGATGCGGCCACCGTCCTGGGCGCGTCGCGCGACCGCGACGATCAGGTCCGTCGCCTCGCGCTCGCGGGGATCGGGGCGCTTGCGCGCCGAGCCCGCAGGACGGTCGTCCGTCGTGCCATGCACGATCCCAGCGTGATTGTCCGGGTGGCGTCGGTCGCGGCGGCGCATCCTCCACACGTTCATGGTCCCTGTGCGCCGATCATTCCGCTCCTGCGGGACCGGTCGGATGACGTTGCGCTTACCGCGATCGACGCCCTCGGCGCTGGCTGTGACGACAGCGCCGCCGTGACGACGGCGCTCGTCGCCATCGTGACGCACCCGCCGGCGTCGCCGATTCCGGATCACGCCTGGCAGCGCCGTTCCCACGCACTCGCCGCGCTGGCGCGGATCGATTCAGCGGGCGCGGCGCCATGGATTGCGCGGGAGGAGACGGCGACGCGCCCCGGCCAGCGGGTCTGGGCAGCCCGAGCCGCCGCGAATGCCCGCGACCCCGCAACGCTGCTCTTCCTCGCGGCGGCCGCCGACCACAATGTCGTCGAGGCGGCGATCGACGGGCTGGCATCGCTCGATCGCCGGCGGTACGACAGCGTCTTCGTGGCGGCGCTGCAATCGGACGGCAACCAGGTGGTGCTCGCCGCGGCGACGCATCTCGCGGGGACCAGGGACTCGGCGGCGCTCCCGGCTCTTCTCGACGCGTTCGACCGGTTGAGTGCGCTCCGCAGCGAGAACAATCACGATCCCCGCGCGGCGGTGCTGCAGCGGATCGGCGAGCTGGGCGGCACGCGCGACGCGACCCGGCTCACGCCGCATCTCGCCGATTTCGACACCACCATTGCCCGCAGCGTCGCCGCGATCGACTCGCGCTGGACCAGGAGCGCGGTGGCGCCGCGGCCGGATCCGCTGCCGATCCGCCCGGAACCTCTGGCGGCAACGCTCCTCGCCGCGCCCATCACGCTGCGGGTGACGATGGCGAAGTCGAGTGGCGGCGGGTCATTCGTGGTGCGGCTCTTCAATCGCGACGCGCCGGCCACCGCAGCGCGAATCGTGCGCCTGGTGCGGGAGCACTATTACGATGGGCACGTTTTCCAGCGGGTCGAACCGGACTTCGTGGTGCAGGGCGGGGGACCGGACGCCTCGGAGTACGTGGGCGACAGCACCTTCATGCGCGACGAGCTGACCGCGCGCTCAAACCTCCGCGGCACCCTCGGCGTCTCCACCCGCGGCCGTGACACCGGCGACGCGCAGTGGTTCATCAACCTGGTCGACAACACCCGGCTCGATCACGAGTATACCGTGTTCGGCGAGATCGTCGCCGGTCGTGCCGTGGCGGAGCGGATTCTGGAGGGGGATCGGATCGGGATGGTGGTGCTTCGGTGAAGGGGGACTCACCTCTGCGCGCATTCTGCAGGCGGGCGAGACTGCGCCGATCGACGCCGATCCCGTTCGCAGTTGGCTTGCTTGTGGCTTGCCATTCCGACGCCTTCAGCGGCAGATCATATGGCGCTGTCGGGCCGCTTGACCCCGGGCCGGAGTCTCGCCTCACGTTCACCACGGCGAATCAGTACGGCGACACGTTCAAGGCCTACTCACCTTCCTGGTCCGAGTCCGGCGACGGCATCGTATACAGTTTTGCTCCCCGGCCATCCCAGCCGGGTGAATCGCTCGGACTGCGCTGTTCTCCGACTGGCGGGATCTGCGTGCCGGTTTCGCGCGATTCGCTCGACACCTGCATCGCCCTGCTCCCCGCCACCGGAGGGAGTGCCAGGTGGCTGTTGTGCGAAATCGGCAAAGGCCACACCGATTCGACCGATATTCTCGCGGCCAGTGCGGTCAATGCCGCCGGCGACTTGCTGTACGAAGAGCTTACCGGGCCCACCGATTACCCGGTGCCGATCGGCCATCACGCCGAATTATGGCTGGCGAGCTCGTTTGAGCCGCTGGTGCGACGGCAACTCCTGACGCTGTACCACGACAGGCTGGGCGTCGACCAGACGGCTCCCGGCGCGGTCAACTGGCTCTCGGAAACCGTCTGGGCCGACCCAACGACCTTCTACTCCATCGGCCAGCATCTGCACCCCGACAGCAGCATCGATGCCCTGGGTATCGTGCGCGGTGCGATCGGCGGGAATGGCGCGACGCTCAGTCGTATCGCCGGAACGACCGGGGCAACACGCTTCGCGGTGGTCGATGGCGGCAATTCAGTGATCTGGATTGACGGCAGCCTCTCCGTCAATGAGACAGGCACCGGCGATGGCACGCAGCGTGTCATTGCGACCATCCCTCCGGGATCCAACGGGCGCCTTCTGGATATCGGATGCCGCTCGATGGTCTGCGTGCTGCTGACGAGCGAGCGGGCGAGCGACGACGCTTCAGAATGGTCGCTGTGGAGATTGGAGCTCGCCACGGGGCAGCTCCAGAAAGTTCGGAGCTACTCACATTCGCTGCGACTGGCGCAGGTGTCGCCGGTTTCTGGCGCCGTCGTGGCGCTCGAAGGCCCCAACCTGTTCCTGCTCGACAGCGTCGCGCCGTGAACGCGCCACTTACATCACCGCGGATCACGTCGATCGGGCCAGCCGATCGTGCGCCGACGCCAACTTCCGATCGAGGGTCCACAGCGGAACCCGTGCTACTATCGCCGCCGCAAGCAGGTGCACGTCGATCCACCCCAACCCGAACCCGCCGAGACGATGGGCGTCGACGAAGTGGAGTGCTTCCTCGTGGGTGACGGTGGGAAGCTCCGGCAGACCGGAAAGCAGTTCGAGTATCTGCCGGCGCGCATCGAGGCGGCCCATCGCGAGTTCGCCGACGACGAACCGGTGCATGGCGACCTCCCCGGCGTCGAGCAGCGCGCCGAGACGGGCGTTGCCACGCCGGAAGTGGTCGATCCAGACGGAGGTATCAGCGAGAATCACGGTGGGCGCGGCCGGCCGACCGGCGCCGCGGAATCGGGCGCAGCTGCGGCTCGGTGCCGCCGAGGCGCGCCAGGCGCCGCGCCCGTTCCCGGGCGATGAGCGCTTCGAGCCCGGCCCGCACCAGGGCGGTCTTCTCCGTGATCCTCGTCAGGCGCCCGGCCTCCGCGAGGAGGTCGTCGTCGATGTTGAGGGTGGTTTTCATATGTATCAATATGGGTGAATGATACATATCCGGCAATGGACCGGTGCTCCTTCTCCCCTTCTCTCGTTCTCTCTTTCTCTCCTGCTGTTATCTCCCTCGCAGCAACGCCACCCACGCGCACTCGTCCAGCATCTCGATATACCGATGCACTCCGCCTTCGCCGATCACGAATGGATTCGGTGCGTCCGCCGGTGCCTTCCGCATCGAGTCCATCTTCGCCACCGCGTCGTCGACGAACGGGAACGGATTGAGCTCGACGTCGGCGTGTGCAGCGGTGGCGGCGCTGTCGAGGTGCGACATGGCGGCGATGTAGCGGTTCTTTGCCGGAGTGTTGTCGGGGATCTCGGTGGCACCGAGAATCACCGCGGTGTGGTGCGTGCCATGATCGATCGCGGGCACCAGGACCGATAGCGCCCCCGGCGTCGTGCCCGGGGTCATGATCAACGTCAGGGAATCTCCGCCTGCGACGATCGTCTGGTGGTCGAATGCCACGAAATCGCGCCGCGGCTGGTCGTCGGTGAACTCTTCGCCACTGGCCGCGCTTTCCCCGCGACCATAACCGCCCCGTCCGCCACCGCTGCCACCCATGCCGCGGCCCCCTCCGCCGCCGAAGCCTCCGCCTCCGCGACCGCCACCGAATCCGCCGCCCCCTCCACCTCCTCCGCCACCTCGACCGCGTCCGAAGCCACCGCCCCCTCCGCCGCCCCCGCCGCCCCCTCCCCGGCCGTATCCGCCGCGGCGTGCGCCAGTCGAATCGTCACCATTGTTGCCGCCACGTCGCGGGCGTGCAGCCAGCGGCGTCTCGCCCATCGCATTCCAGTCGGCCAGCGACATCACCACCTGCGAGGTGTATTTTTCATTTTTGTTCTTCGACG
>JBOHRZ010000243.1:0-4856 GCA_050732975.1 Gemmatimonadales bacterium | reverse complement strand
GCGCGGGAGGGGTCGCATCGGGTGCCGGCGACGCGGCGATATCGCTCAGGCGGCCTCGGGGAAAAAGTCGCCGGAAACTTCAACGCCGCCGGTGAGGCGGTCAAGCGACGTCGGCGACCCGGTCACCGGCCGAGCGCCAGCAGCCGGAAGAATGCGGCGCCGGCCACTGCCGCGGCCGGAATGGTCAGGACCCAGGCCCAGACGATCCGCCGCGCCACGCCCCAGCGCACCGCACCGATCCGCTTCGCCGACCCGACGCCCACGATCGCCCCGGTGATCGTGTGCGTGGTGCTCACCGGCACGCCCAGCCGGGACGCGAACAGCACGGTCATGGCACCGCCGGTTTCGGCGCAGAAACCGTCGAACGGGCGCAGACGCGTGATCCGCATGCCCATTGTCCGGACGATCCTCCAGCCGCCCGAGGCGGTGCCGGCCGCGATCGCCGCGTAGCAGGCGATGATCACCCAGACGGGAACGTGATCGGCGTGTTCAACGTGCAGCAGCCCCATCATCCCGGTGTGGCCGGCGAACAGATCGCGCGACGACACCAGCAGCCCGACGACGATGCCCATCGTCTTCTGGGCGTCGTTGGAGCCGTGACTGAGCGAGTAGAGGCCCGACGAAACCAGTTGCAGGCGCCGGAAGAGCGTTTCCAGCCGGTGAGCGTTGCGGTGCCAGAGGGACCAGGACAGCACCACCGACAACAGCATCCCGAGGACCAGGCCGAGCAGGGGCGATACGACGATCCCCAGCAGCGGACGGATCCATCCCGGCGTCAGGATCGCCGCGACACCGGCGTGGGCGATCGCCGCGCCGGCGAAGCCGCCCATCAGCGCGTGCGACGACGAGCTCGGCAACCCGAACCACCAGGTGAGCAGGTTCCAGGTGATCGCGCCGAGCAGCGCCGCCGCGATGAGTCGCGGCGTGATCACGGCGGGGTCGATCAGGCCAGTCGCGAAGGTATGCGCCACCGCCGTCCCGACCACGAACGCCGCAAGGAAGTTGAATGCCGCGGCCCATAGCACCGCGTGGCCCGGCGTGAGCACCCGGGTCGCGACCACCGTGGCGATCGCATTGGCACTGTCATGGAAGCCATTGATGAAATCAAAGAGCAGCGCCACGCCGATGATCGCGACCACGAACCCGACGCTGTGATCCACGCCGTCAGCCGTGCTTGATGGTGACCGACTCGAGCACGTTCGCGGCGTCTTCGGCGCTGTCGAGCGTCTTCTCGAGCGTGTCGTACAGCTCCTTCCACTTGATCACCCGCACCGCCGAGGCGTCTTCCTCGAACAGGCGGCCGAGCCAGAGGTAGTAGAGCGCGTCACCTTCTTCTTCCAGGCGCTTGATCTCCCGGCAGGCGTCCAGCACGATAGACGCGGGCCCGCCCTTCAGTGATGTCACCGCGGCGAGCACCTGCGCCGCGGTACGGTGGATGACCTCGCTCAACAGCATGGCGCCTTCCGGAGCGTCCTGGACGCGGAAGATCCGCGCCCGCCGCGCTGCGCTGTCGATCCGGTCCATGATGTCGTCGAGCCGCGACGCCAGCTCGTGGATGTCCTCGCGGTCGAACGGCGTGATGAAGGTGCGGTCGAGGCGGGTCACAATGGCGTGCGTCGTGTCGTCCGCTTCGTGCTCCAGGCGCTTGATGGCTTCCACCAGCTGCCAGCGCCCCTCGTCGGTGCGCCGGAAGAGTTCCATCAGATGCTGCGCCCCCTGCACGCTGGTGGAGGCCAGCGCGGTGAAGAGGTCGAAGAAGCGTTCATCCCGCGGAAGGAGGCGGAGTCGCATCGGTCGGGCCGGTCGGCCGGCGCTCAGTAATCGCCGCGGAGCACGTGCGCGGGCTCGGCGAGAACGTGCACGGTGCCAAGAAAGTGCTTGGCGAGCTTGTCCAGCTCGCTTTCGCCGGGCTGGTCGGTGGTCACCGTCACCAGCGTGTTGTGGCCGCCCTCGGGCCCGGCCGTCACCGTCAGCGATCCGAGCGATCCGGCGAACGCACGCCGCCGCGGCGCTTCACCCGCGGGCGTCATCCGGGTCGCGAAGAAGGCCGCCGCCTGCTCGATCACCCGATCGGGCGGCACGCTGGTACGATGGAAGTACTTCACGGGCGGTCACTCCCCGTCATAATCCTGACCGAGATGGGTGATGACATCCTCGCCCATCATCCAGCGCAGGGTGTTCTTGAGCTTGGTCTGCTGGATGAAGAGATCGTGTTCCGGATACAGGCCGGCCGGCGCCTGAGGGCTCTTGAAGTAGAACGACAGCCATTCCTGCACGCCCGACATCTTCGCGCGTTGTGCCAGGTCGAAGAAGAGCGCCAGGTCGAGCACCAGCGGCGCCGCGAGGATCGAATCGCGGCAGAGGAAATCGACCTTGATCTGCATCGGGTAGCCGCACCACCCGAAGATATCGATGTTGTCCCAGCCCTCCTTGTTGTCGCCGCGCGGAGGGTAGTAGTTGATCCGGACCTTGTGATAGAGATTGCCATACAGTTCGGGATACATCTTCGGCTGCAGGATGTACTCCAGCACGCCGAGCTTGGACTCTTCCTTGGTCTTGAACGACTCCGGATCGTCGAGCACTTCGCCGTCGCGGTTGCCGAGGATATTGGTCGAGTACCAGCCGGCCACGCCGAGCATCCGCGCCTTGAACATCGGCGAGAGGACCGTCTTGATCATGGTCTGGCCGGTCTTGAAGTCCTTGCCGCCGATGGCGAGGTGCTGCTGCTTCGCCAGCTCGACGATGGCGGCGATGTCGCAGGTGAGGTTGGGTGCACCGTTGGCGAACGGCAGCCCCTCCCTCAGCGCCGCCCAGGCGTAGAGCATCGACGGCGCGATCGACGGATCGTTGGCCTCCATCGCCTTCTCGAACGCGGCGAGCGAAGCATGCGCCGGCCCCGGCACGATGAAGATCTCGGTCGACGCACACCACACCACCACACAGCGGTCGACGCCGCTCTTCGCCTTGAAGGCGCGGATGTCCTGCCGCAGTTGCTCGGCCAGGTCGCGCTTGGTCTTCCCCTTCTTGACGTTGGTCCCTTCGAGACGCTTGACGTAGGCCTGGTCGAACACCGCGGGCATCGGCACGATGGCGCTGAGGAAATCGCGGATCGGCTCGACGTGTTCATACTTGTCGAATACGCCGCAGTGGAGGCATGACTGGTAGGCGTTGTCGGGCACCGGATCCCATGCGGCGAACACCAGGTCGTCGAGTTTCGCCAGCGGGACGAAATCACGGATCAGCGGAGCGCGGTTTTCGGTGCGCTTGCCGAGGCGGATGGTCGCCATCTGCGTCAGCGAGCCGAACGGCTTCGCCTTGGCGCGGCGCGCCAGTTCGACGCCGGCGATGAAGGTCGAGGCGACGGCGCCCAGCCCGACGCACAACACGCCAAGCTTGCCCGTGGCCGGTGCGATCGAACGGGGCTGTGAATCCACGCCGGGTAATCCTTTCAGGTGATGTCCGCCGATGACGCCAGCCGATGGACGTGCGTGAATCGCTGCACGATCGTGACCAGCGAGAGCGCGGTGAGTATCAGCACCACGATCGTCAGCACGATGCCGCGCGGGCCGGAGCCGAAGATGATGGTCGCCAGCCCGAGACCGAGAATCCGTTCGGCCCGCTGGGCGATGCCGACCTTGCAGTCGAGTCCCAATCCCTCCGCCCGGGCCCGCATGTACGACACCAGCAGCGTGGTGAGGATGCCGACCATGCACAGGATCAGCGCCACCTCTCGATAATGGATGTCGGGTGCGTAGCTCAGCCAGACCGCGATGCCGATGAACAGCGCGCCGTCGCCGATCCGGTCCATGGTCGAATCGTAGAATGCGCCCCACCTGGTGGTCTGATGGGCCTGGCGCGCAACCGAGCCGTCGAGGGTATCCAGAATGCCGCTGGCGAGCAGCAGCCAGCCGCCGGTGCGCATGTGTCCCAGTCCGTACGCGACGCCCGACAGCACGATCAGCAGGGCGCCGACGGTGGTGATGGTGTTGGGTGTGATGCCGCTGCGCAGCAGCGCCCGGACCAGCGGGGCCGTCCCCTTGTGGTAGGCGTTGACCGCCCCGCTCACCAGTTCCGTCACGCTCCCTCGTCGCTGGGATTCTGAGGAAATTCGCCGCGTCGGATTGCGGTGGAATCGGCGGAAAACCTAATGACGGCGGGGGTCGGGGGCAACGCGGAGGATCGCGCTGCGAAGGCCTCCGTTCTCGGGAAATGCGGTCTACAGTTGCCGCTTCAACGCCTCGAATCGGGGCTCGTCGCGTAACGGATCGAGGTCGCTGTCGTTGTCGAGCCACTCGCGATGGCCGAACCCGTTCTGCACCGCCTGTTCCAGGCAGCGGAGGGCTTCGTCTTTGACACCCGCGAGCGAATAGACACAAGCCACGTTGTAGAGCACCCCGGAATCATCGGGATCGATGGTGAGCGCCCGCCTCGCCCATTCGAGTGCCCGCCTGGTGTCGCCCAATTGGGTCAGAGCCCCCGCGGCCAGATACAGCGCCCGGGCGTCGTCGGGATTGAGTTCGAGGTGCCGCTCGGCCACCTGCAGGCCCTTGCGCAAGGTGGCCTGCGCGTCCTCCACCCGGCCCAGCCGGTGAAGTGCCGCCTGCATCAGCAACAGCGCCTGGTAGTCCTCCGGCTGGACCCGAGCGGCCTCCTCGTACTGTCGGACGGCCTCCTCGTACTTCTTCTCCTGAAAGCAGGCACGCGCGTACAGATAGTGCGCCTCGTAGAGTTTCGGATTGATGCGGATCGCCGTTTCGAACTGCCCGCGGGCCTCGGCGTACTGGCCGCTCAACGTCAGTGCGAAGCCTCGCGACGCGTGGGCCTCGGCAAGTTCGGGATCTAGTTCCAGCGCCTTG
>JBOHRZ010000242.1:0-4926 GCA_050732975.1 Gemmatimonadales bacterium | reverse complement strand
CGCCGGCGGATCGTCGTACCGGATGTCCCAGTTGATCCGATTGGTTCCGATCGCGGTCGGCAGCGGCTCAGGCACCTTGAGCCAGTACGGCGGCGTCTGCGGTGCCGGATTGGTGTCCGCCGGAATCGGCGCACTGGAGTAATGCCGCACGATATGACCCGCGGCGTCGAGAATCTCCAGCGTGATGTCGCCGGCGGGCCGAGCCCCGAGATAGTAGTAGATGATAGCGCCGACCGGAGGATTCAGTGCGTGCGGCACTTCCGGCGGGAACGGCGTGTCTTCGTTCATCTCGCGGCGGACCCGGATGGCGTCACCCGGCTTGAAGAGGTGCGCCGGTTCCGCCGCGATCGCCGGCGTGATCTGCCGCAGCGGCGAGATGTCGTCGAGAATCCAGATGCCTCGGCCGTAGGTCGCGACGATGAGGTCGTTGTCCTTGACGACGATATCGCGATACGAGGTGTTCGGAAGATTCAGCATCAACGACTGCCAGTCGTCGCCGTCGTCGACCGAGACATACATCGAGCTCTCGGTCCCCGCGTACAGCAACCCCGCCTTCTTCGGGTCGGCGCGAATCACATGGGCGTAGCTGCCGGTGACCTGATCGGCGCGCATGCCGTTGACGATCTTCGTCCACGTCTTCCCGAAATTGTGGGTGCGATAGAAGGAGGGCCCCGATTCGCCGGCGGCACGAAGCGCCACGTACATCGTCGCGGCATCGAGATGCGATGCATCGAGCGACGAGATCGGGCCCCGGACATCGGGAATCGAGACATCGGCCCAGGTCGCGCCATGATCCCGGGTCACCCAGATCAGGCCGTTGTTCATTCCGACCCAGAGGACTCCCGGTGCCACTGGCGACGAGGACATCGCGTTGATTGTCCCACCAACGGACGGACCTTGGGCCCTGGGCGCTGGGCCCTGGGCCCTGGGCGCTGGGCGCTGGGCGCCTCGCGCAACTCCCAGGTCGGGAGAGATCTTGCGCCAGTGCCCGCCGCCGTCCGTAGTTGACATCACGTATTGAAAGCCGGCGAACAACTCATGCGGATTGGTGCCGTTGAAGACCAGCGGGTTCTCGTTGTTCCAGCGCAGCCCGAGCGACGTGTCAACGTTGGGCGAAACGTTCATCCACTGGCCGCTGGAGAGAGTCATCTTCATGATGCCGGCGGTCAGGTTGGTCGCATAGACGATCTTCGGATTGAGCGGATCGGGGACGATCGGTCCCCGCTCGTTACCGGGATTGGGGGTCCAGTCGAGCATGGTGATCTCGCCGAGATCGCCGCGAGGACGAACGGCGATGGCGCAGGCGTCCTGCTGGGTGCCGTAGATCCAGTACGGCCACGAGTTGTCGGCGGAAATGTGATAGATCTGCGCGGTCGGCTGGTTGTACCAGAGGCTCCAGGTGTCGCCGCCATCCTGCGAGACCGTGCCTCCCTGGTCGAGGCCCATGAACATCCGCTTCGGATCAGTCGGATCGAACCACATCACCTGCGGATCATCGCCGCCCGGTGCGCCCTTCCAGGCGGTAAACGTCCTGCCGCCGTCGGTCGACATGTACGCCGCCGTCGCGATGGTGTACACGATGTCGGGGTTGCCGGTGTTGACCCAGACGCCCGAGGTATAACCACCTTGTCCATTGATGATCCGGACATCATTGGCCGCCATGCGGTGCCACGACCCGCCGCCATCATCCGATCGATAGAGTCCGAAAGTGCCGATCAGGAACATCCGCTGGGCGTTGGTGTGCATCGCGACCGCGACGCTCACTCGTCCCGTCAGGTCGGGCAATCCATTGCCGGAGATTTCGTTCCAGGTGATACCTTCGTCGGTGGATTTGTAGAGCCCGGTGCCAGAGCCCAGCGCCCCGGGCCCAGCGCCTTGGGCGTTCCCCGCACCGCCTCCGCGTCCGCCGCGCCCGCGTCCGCCACCCGCTGCCGCTGCACCTGCCGAACCCTGGGCGCTGGGCGCTGGACTCTGGGCGGCAGCTCCGCGGCCACGCCGGCCACCACGACGAATCGTGGTGGCCAGCATCACATCCGGACGGTCGAACGCCCACGCCAGATTCTCCGCGCCGGTGGTGGAATCGACGAAGAGCGTACGCGTCCAGTTCCGACCGCCATCGGTGGTGCGGAACACGCCGCGATTGCCGTCCGCGACGCGAGCGCTCCCCAGGGCCGCCATGAGCACGACGTCCGGGTTCTTCGGATCGACCAGCATCAACGGAATCGCGCGCGTCTGCTCCATGCCAAGGTGCTGCCATGTCGTGCCGGCGTCGGTGGACTTGTACACGCCGTCGCCCTCGTTGACGCCGCCGGTTCCGACGTACACGATGTCGGGATTCGACGGCGCCACCTCGACCGAGCCGATCGACGACACGTCCTTGATGTCGTCGAAGATCGGGACCCAGGTGACTCCGGCACTGGTCGTCTTCCACACGCCGCCGATCGGCAATCCCATGTAATACACGCCCGGTTGACCGATGGCGCCGGCGACGGCACTTACGCGCCCCGCGCGGAACGGACCGATGTTGCGCCACTTGAGGCCGGCGAGAAGAGAAGGCTCGACCGGGGCCCACACCGATCCGGCGCCGATCAGCGGCAGCGTGAGAAGTGCGAGGCGCGACAGCCACACGGGAAGGGGGAGGGGGCGGACAACCGGCGACGAGAACATCGTGGGGCCTCGTAGTGTCGTTCGGGGGGTGTGCTTGAGGGATATTGTAACTATCGCTGGAGATGTAAAACCCCGCAACACTGACCGACCACTGCGACCGGGCCATTACTCCAGTCGAAGCGCTTCCAGCGGTCCAACGCTCGCAGCCCGTCTTGCCGGCAGATAGCCGGCGACGACGGCCGTCGTCACCAGCACCACGACCGCGACGCTGAGCGACGGCATGTCGATCGGCCCGACGTCAAAGAGCTGCGCACGAATGATGCGCGTGGCGGCGAGCCCCGCCGGCACGCCGATCACGACTCCCGCAATCGCCACGCGCACCGCTTCGCCAAGCACCATCCTGGTGACGTTCCCCGGCTCCGCGCCTAGGGCTGCGCGGAGTCCGAATTCGCTGACGCGCTGGCTGGCGGAATACGACGTCACTCCGTAGAGTCCGAGCGCCGACAGCACCAGCGTCACGATGCAGAAGAAGACCGTGACCTGCACGAGGAGCACATCCTTCGACACCGTGTCGCGCACGAGGTCGCTTACCGGATTGATGGTGACCGGCAGCGTCGGGTCGACATCGCCAACCGCCCGGCGAATCGACGCGACCAAGGGCACCGGGTCTCCACGAACACGCACCAGCACCTCGGCCTGCCCCGCGTCGCCAGCGGTCGGATCGTTGAACGCTACGTATATCTGCCGGTGCGGTTTGTCACGCACGTCGCTGCTTTGAAAATCGCGCACCTCACCGACGACGGTGTACGGCACACTGTCGAGCGTCAGCGTGGTGCCGAGCGGATCGCGGGTACCGAAATAGCGCTTCGCCATCGTTTCATTGATCACGGCGCCGGGCGGTGTGATCTCCAGGTCACGCGCCTCGATATCACGCCCGCGGATCATGCGCGCGCCGATCGCGCGGAAGAAGTTCGGGCCAACACGATCCAGACTGACCTCACGCACCGAATCCGCCTGCGGAATGAAGCCCGGCACATCGGCGCCACGGGTCGACACCCCGCCGCTGAAAAGGCCGTGGTCGGCGAACGCAGCGGCGGTGACACCGGGCAGGTAGCTGACGCGATCGACCAGATCGCGCCGCAGTTGCGCGAGACGCACCCCGGCGTACGTTGAGCGCGCGGTTCGCACGCGTACGGCGACTACGTGGTCGCGATCGACACCGAGGTCGCTGTGCAGCAGTTGCTGCATGCTGCGGACGAGAACGCCGCCGCCGATGAGCAGGAGCATCGACAACGCGATCTGCGCCACGACCAGCGCGCGCCCGAAGGGAATCCCCGCCACTCTCGCCCTGCCCATCAGATTGCGGCCGCCCGAGCGCAGCGAGGTCACGAGATCGACTCGCGCCGCGCGGATTGCCGGCAGGAGGCCGACCAGCAGCACACACGCGACCGTCATCGCGGCCGTGAACGCCAGCACCCGTGCATCGGGCGCGGTATTGATCGCGATCGGATTCGCGGCGCTGACAATCGAGAGGAGTGCCTTGGTCCCCCATGTCGCAGCGACCACTCCGAGCATGCTCGCCACCAGTGCGAGGACCGCTCCTTCGACGAGCATCTGCTGGATCAGGCGACTGCGGCCGGCGCCGAGCGCCATGCGCACCGTCATCTCACGGCTGCGCGCCACGATCCGGGCGAGCATCAGGCTCGATACGTTGGCGCACACGACAAGAATGACGAGGCCCACCGCCGCCATCAGTACCCAGAGCGCCTTGCCATACTCGGCGCGCCGTTCGGAGAATCCGCGACCCCCCGACACGACGTCGATCGGCGTCTGCCGGAGATTGTCCTCGAATGACGAACGCTCCGCACCCGACAGGTGGTCGCGAATGGCGTTGGCCTCGACTGTGCTGACTTCCTGGCGCGCACGCTCGAGCGTGACCCCGGGCTTGAGGCGGCCCATCATCACCAGCCAGGACCAGGTGCGGTCGCTGAGCGCGTTCATGTGAGGCCGGATGGCCGGTTCCATCATCATCGGCAGCCAGAGATCGAGCGGCTCGCCGACGATGTCGCCGTCAAAGCCGGGTGGCGTGACGCCAACAATCGTCACCGCGACATCGTTCACGTGGATGACGCTGCCGATCGCGGCGCGCGACCCGGCGAATCGTCGCCGCCAATAGTTGTACGTCAGGACCGCGACCGGATCTTCGCCTGGAGTCTGGTCTTCCTGAGCAGTGAAGGTACGACCTACGTATGCCGGAACGCCGAGCACCGCGAAATAATTCCCGGTGACGAAACGGGCGTGCGGGTGCTCGACGGCGGC
>JBOHRZ010000241.1:0-4930 GCA_050732975.1 Gemmatimonadales bacterium | reverse complement strand
GTCGAGGGACCTGCTTTTGGACGGGCGTCGCTAAAAGCAGGTCCCTCGACTGCGGAGCCGCTCCGCGGCTCCTCCGCTCGGGATGACGAACGCGCGGGATGACGAACGCGCGGGATGACGAACGCGCGGGATGACGAACGCGCGGGATGACGAACGCGCGGGCTCCTGCTCTCTTTCTCTCCTTCTCTTTTTCTCTCTTTCCGCTGCTACTTCGCCAGAAACGTCTCCAGCTTGGCGAGCTGCTGCGTGAAGCCGTACTGCATCCCCTGGATCGCCATCTTCGCGTCCGGGCCAATCCTGCTGACCGTCGCCGTGAGCTTGATCTTCGTCCTGCCACTGTCCTCGACGAGACTCAGCTCGGTTACCTGATCGATGAAGGTCGTCTCTTCCTGTCCTTCGGTCCAGGCTTTGGCGGCGTACGCCAGTCTCGTTTTCGGCTCGACGACGGTGAACTTGCCGCGCATCGGCCAGCGGGTCCCCTTGTACGGGCCCATCGCTTCACCCGCTTCCATGACGATATATATGGTGCCGCCGACGCGCAGGTCGACTTCGCACTCCGGAATGATCACGTTGTCGGGTTCCCACCACTGCTTGATCATCGCCGGGTCGGTCCATGCCTGCCAGACCTGGGCCCGCGGCGCGTCGTAGGTTCGCTCGAAGATCAGCTCCTTGATCGGTGCCATCTCACTTCCCTTTCCGGTTGATTGACTTGAGAAATTTGTCCAGCGTATCCAGGCGCGTCTCCCACAGCTCGCGGTAACTCTCCAGATACGCATTGGCCGCGGCGAGTGCCTTGGGCGCGATGGTGACGATCTGTTCCTTCCCCTGCCGAGTCTTGCTGACGAGCCGGGCGCGTTCGAGCACGTCGAGGTGCTTGGCGATGGCGGCGAGGCGCCCCGAGGCGATTGTTTTCCCATCCTCCTTCCCTCTTTCCCTCCTTCCCCTCCTTCCCTCCTCCACCGGCAGTAGATTCTCCGCCCCTTGACCACCCACAATTGCGAGGACAGATGACCGGCATCGGACTGTTGCTGCTTCCCATTGTCGTCTCGACCCTGGCGGTGTTCATCCTTTCCGCGATCATTCACACCGCGCTGCCCTGGCATCGCAGCGATTTTGCCACAATTCCCAATGAAGACGGGGTGCTCAATGCCCTGCGGCCGTTCGCGCTGCCTCCGGGCGACTACATGGCGCCCAGCCCGCTGACCGCCGGAGGGATGCGGTCGCCGGAATTCATGGACAAGCGCAATCGCGGGCCGGTATTCCTCATGACCGTGATGCCGAACGGCGCCTTCAGCATGGGGAAGTACCTCGGCGTCTGGTTCGTCTGGGTGCTGATCGTCGCGATCGTGGTCGGCTTCATCACCGGCCATATCGTGGCGCCGGGAGGCAACCGGCACGTGGTGTTCCATCACGCCACCGTGCTGACGTTCCTGTCGTACGGCATGGCCAACGTGCCGGCGTCGATCTGGTATCACCGCAAGTGGTCGACGACGGGCAAGGATCTGATTGACGCGGCGATCTACGGCGTGGCGACGGGGCTGGTGTTCATGTGGATGTGGCCGGTGGCGATGTAATGTGGCGAACGGGGTGGCGGCGGGGCGGGAAGTGCCGCCCCGCTCGTCATCCTGAGCGAAGCGCCTGCCAGCAGGCGCGAAGTCGAAGGACCTGCTTGTCCTGCTCGTTGCACCGCGACCGCGGAATTGGGTCGTGCGGGGTGCCGTCCAACCGTCGGCGCGGAACTCGCGCGCGCAGGCAAGACGGTAATCTCGCTGATTCAGCAAGCGCGCTGCTCAGACAGCCGCGCCTCCTCTGGCCGGCGCCCCCGCGCAACCTCGACCCTCCTTCTCTCCTTCTCTCCAGCGTTAAGTTACGATCAACACACCGCCGTCTGATCGCTGCATGACAATTCCACTGGAGCGCTCACATGCCTGACAAACTGATCCTGATCACGGGCGCGACGGGCCATCAGGGCGGCGCGACGCTGCGTCATCTCGCGAAGCGGGGCGGATTCAAGCTTCGCGCTCTCACGCGCAAGCCCGATTCCGACGCCGCGACGGCCCTCGCGGCACTCGGCGCCGAGGTCGTCGCGGGCGATCTCGACGATGGGGGCTCGCTGGTGCGCGCGCTGGACGGTGCGTGGGGGGTCTACGCGGTGCAGAATACCTGGGAAGCCGGCGTCGAGAAGGAGGAGGTCCAGGGCAAGCGCATCGCGCAACTCGCCCGCGACAACGGCATCCACCGCTTCGTGTACGCGTCGGTCAGCTCGGCCGACAAGAAGACCGGTATTCCGCACTTCGACAACAAGTTCCGTATCGAGCAGACCGTCAAGGCGCTTGGCTTTCCGTCGTACGCCATCATCCGCCCGGTGTTCTTCATGGAAAACCTGCTGTCTCCGTGGTCGCTCGCCGGTGACAAGCTGGCCATGGGCCTGGCACCCGACACCAAGTTGCAGATGATTGCCGCCGACGATATCGGCAAGTTCGGCGCAAAGGCCTTTGTCGATGCGGACCAGTTGAAGAACGCCGAGATCGACATTGCCGGCGACGCCGTCACGATGACCGAGGCGGCTGCGGCGCTCTCGCCGGTCATCGGCAAGAAGCTCACCTATCAGGAGATCCCGATCGGCGAGGTACGCAAACAGAGCGAGGACCTGGCGCTCATGTACGAGTGGTTCGAGAAGGTCGGCTACTCGGTGGACATCGCGCGGACCGAACAGCAATACCGGATCCACTGCCTGACGTTCACCGAGTGGGTGCAGTCGCTGCCGCGACCTGGGTAAAGCAACTACGCGCGCGTCCAGGTATTGACCAACGCTGGTGCACCTGATCGGGAGAAGCAGCTCGCCGTCGTGAAGGGGCTGACCGATCTCGTCGCCGCGGCGCGGGCCGAGATGGGGCAGCGACAGACGTAGCCGTCCCTCAGTGCTCAAACGAGAGTCCGTACTTCAGGCAAAAGTTGGACTTCCTTGACGAAGCTTGCGAGCAAGGGCGACGGATTCCCGCGCTTCCACGCAAGAGCTAACGGCAGCTCGATCTTCACATCGGTCACGGGTATGATGACGACGTCCTTCGGACAGCGCCGGCGCGCTGTACCAAGGACCCATCCGACGCCCAAGCCGGTCGCCACGAGGCTGAGGATTGTCGCTTCGTCCAGTCCCTCCTGAACGATACGAGGAGACTTCAGGCCGCCTCGAAAACATTGCTCCATCAAGCGATCATACAGCGCCGGGCTTTCACGTCTGGGGAACCAGACGAACGGAGCGTCGATCAGGTCGCGCAGCCGCAGGGTCTTGCGTTTGGCGAGAGAGTGCCGCCTGAGTGCGGCCAGTTCGATGTGCTGGACCGCCACGGGAAGGAGCTCCAGGTCCGGATCGGGCCGGGGGACGTTGAATACGAAGCCTGCATCAATCCGCCCGGAACGAATCGCTTCCAATTGCTCCAGGCTTGGTGATGGCCGAACCTGGAGATCCGCCTCGGGTCGCGCCTCGCGGAACCGGCGGAACGAATCCGGGACAACGCCCCGCCACGACGCATTCTCGGTAAACCCGACGCGCAGCGTCCCCGCGTAGCCCAGAGCGACCCGGCTCGCCCGAACGGTCGCCTCATCGATGTCCTGGAGAATCCGTCGCGCATCCTCAAGGAACAGCTTGCCTGCCGCGCTCAACCGCACGCCGCGCGGGAGCCGTTCAAAGAGTTGGAAGCCGATGTCTTTCTCCAGGTCCTGGATCTGTCGCGACAGGGCTGGCTGCGCCAGATGGAGGCGGGCGGCCCCGCGGCCGAAGTGTTGCTCCTCGCCCACCGCGAGGAAATAGCGCAAGTGCCGAAGTTCCATCTGATACCTGGCGAGTATTGGACCAGTCAATATAAGGTCTTGGACGTATCGGTCTGGTTGCGTCATACTTGCGAATCGGTGCCAGACGCCTGGTCCCGGAGCGCAAGATGCGGACAATCACGACGCACTCCATCGATGGTGCGTTGGTCGAGTCCCACGGTCGCCGATATGGGATCGAAGCCTTTCGTGAACCCCGTGCAATTCTTGAAGCCCAGGAGGAAACGTTCATGAGCCAGCACCTGAGCATCTCCCCCGCCGAAGCCGCGGACCGTCTCGCGATCCGGGAGCTGGTCGAAGCCTTTGCGCACTGCGCCGACCGACGGGACGCCAAGGGCCAGATGGCGCTCTTTACGGCGGACACGCATTTTGTCGTGTATATGGATGCCAAGGATCCGAAGCCCTCTCAAGAGCTTCGCTACGCCGACACGTTCGTGAAGAACGATGGTGCGTGGCTATTCTCGGAGCGCCTGTTGTACGTTGACTGGATAGAGCAGCGCGCCCTGTCATGACGGCAACGGAAGCCAGGAAACGGCTCGTCATCGTTGGCGCCACCGGAATGGTCGGGGGGTATGCCCTGCGCCACGCGCTCGATCATACCGGCATCGGACAAGTGACGTCTATCGGTCGAAAGCTCACCGGGGTAAGGCACCCAAAACTGCAAGAGATTGTCCATCACGACTTCGCCGATTGTTCAGCGCTGGCCGGTACGTTGTCGGGACAGGATGCGGTGGTTTTCTGTCTGGGTACCTATACCGGCGCGGTTCCGGACGCGGAACTCCGCAAGATCACGGCAGGCTACACCATCGAGTTCGCGCGAGTGCTTCGGGGCGCCTCGCCGAACGCCACCTTTGCTTTCCTGAGCGGAAATGGCGCGGATCCGACGGGGCGAAGCCGGCTGGCGTTTGCGCGGTACAAGGGCGAGGCCGAGAAGGCCTTGTCCGTAGCAGGATTCCCCCGCGTGTTCATCTTCCGACCTGCCTACATCTACCCGGACGTCCCGCGAAAAGAGCCGGATTTCAGCTACCGGTTGTTGCGCGCCGTATACCCTGCATTCCGGCTCGTCTTTCCGAACGTGGTGATCCCTGCGACCGGCCATGCC
>JBOHRZ010000240.1:0-4933 GCA_050732975.1 Gemmatimonadales bacterium | reverse complement strand
ATACAGGGTGAAGACCAGGATCGGCAGCGTCGCCAGTGTGGTGGCGAGGCCCACGTCGTACGCCGAATGGGTGAGTTGGAGCACCAACCAGCCCTGGGCGATGGTCTGCATCCAGGTGCCGATGAGCGAGGTGCCCTGGCCGATCGCGAAACGCCGGAAGTCGGCGTGCTTGAGCGCGCGGAACGGCCCGTCGATTGCCAGGGTTCCGATGTCGCGCAACGGCGCGGTGACGCGGGCGAGACGGGCCGGAATCGACACCTGACGCTAAGCTACACCCGGCGCCGCCGGTGGCACTGTGGCGCGAGTTGTATCCGGGGCTTGATCGGGCTAGCATCGAGGCAGCGCAATGCGATACGCCACATACTCGAAATACGTTGCCGGCCTGGCCGACCAGATCAATCTCCAGGCCCTCCTTGACCAGCTGCAGGACTTCCTGCTGCAATCGGGATTTGCCGGAACGCCCTGGTGGGGCGAGCCGGGCGACCAGGATGGCGACGGCAACCGTTCACTCGACGATCTGCGGCGGGCGATCCTCGAAGCGCTGATGGAATCGGGTCAGCTCACGCCCGACATGCTCAAGCTGCTGCGTGGCGAATCGACCGGCAACGACGCCCGCGACGCCGAGACGATGAAGGAACTCGCCGATCTGCTCGACCGCATCGTGCAGCGATTGGTCGACGAGGGCTACCTCACGACCGGCGGCCATGCCGGCGTCCCGCCCGACAAGCTGCCGAATGGCGTCGAACGTGACGCGGCGCGCACCGTTCACTTTGACCTTACCGGGAAGGGCGCCGACTTCCTCGGCTACAAGACGTTGCGCGACCTCCTCGGCGCGCTGGGCAAGTCCGCGGTCGGCGTGCACGAAACGCCCCATCTGGACACCAGCACCGAGGCCGAAGCGGCCAGTCGTCCGTACGAATTCGGCGACGTGCTCAATCTCGACGTTCCCGCCACGCTGTCGAGCGCAATCGCGCGCCACGGCCTCCGGGTGCCGATCGATCTCGACTACCGCGATCTGATGGTGATCCAGTCGGAATATCGGTCGTCCGCCGCTACGGTGCTGATGCTCGATTGCTCGCACTCGATGATCCTGTACGGCGAAGATCGCTTCACGCCCGCCAAGAAAGTGGCGCTGGCGCTCAGCCATCTGATCCGGACCCAGTATCCCGGCGATTCGCTCCGGGTGCTCCTCTTTCACGACTCGGCGGAGGAGATTCCGGTCGCGGCATTGGCCAATGTCCAGGTCGGCCCCTATCACACCAATACCGCCGAAGGCCTGGCACTGGCACGGCGGATCCTCGCGGGCCAGCGCAAGGACATGAAGCAGATCATCATGATCACCGACGGCAAGCCCTCCGCGGTGACGCTGCCCAACGGCCGGATCTACGTCAATTCCGCGGGGCTCGACCCGACCATTCTCAAGGCGACCTTTGCGGAAGTGGCCGCCTGCCGGCGCAGCAACATCCTCATCAACACCTTCATGCTGGCACGCGACCGACCACTGGTCGAGTTCGTCAAGCAGGTGTCGCGCATCTGCCGGGGCAAGGCCTACTTCGCCAACCCGATGACGCTGGGCCAGTTCCTGCTGATGGATTTTCTCAAGGGGAAGACCCGGCGGGTGGCGTAATCGCGCGGTGCCGGAACCGTCAGGGAGAACCTTCCGCGATGGTTCCCAGCTCACCGACGGCGACCAGGCCGCTCATGTTCACGTCCATCCCCACCAGCAGAACCGGAAGACCGGTGTCGTAGCGGCTCCAGTTGGCGCCATCCCACTTCCAGACGTGCCCGTTGGCGCCGGCCACGACGATGCCGTCGCCGGCGCCGCGCACCGCGCGTAGCGCGCTGTCGGTCGGCGCGGGGAGGGTCTGCCATGCGCGGCCGTCCCAGTGCAGCACGGTCCCCGCTTCGCCCACCACCCAGACGTCACGCGGCGAGCGGCCCCATACGCCGCGCAGCAACTGCGTCGTGGGCACGGCGACGCGACGCCACTGACTGCCGTCCCAACGCAGCACGGTGCCGCTGTCGCCGACCGCCCAGACATCGACCCATTCCGATCCCCAGACGTCGCGCAGGAACACGCCGATGTGCGTCACGGCCGCTCGCCAGGCGCCGCCATCCCAGGCGAGCGCGATCCCCTTGTCGCCCACGATCATGGCGCGGCCGTCAGGAGACCACCACACTGCCCGCAGCAGTCCGTTGAACGGCGATGCCTCGCGCCGCCAGGTGTTGCCGTCGAATCGCAGAATGGTTCCGCTGTCACCCACCGCGAGGCGGGATCGCGCCGATGGCCCTGCGATGCCGTACAACGATGCGCTGGTCGGCAAGGTGATCGTGTGCCACATACCGCCATCCCGCTCGAACGCCAGGCCGCCCGATCCGACTGCGATCGCCGGCCCGTCGTCGGGCGCGTGAACCTGGTAGAGCACAGCGCCGTCCTCACGCGGCGACCAGGCGCCGGATGCGTCGTCGAGAACGGTGCCGTACCAGCCGGCCGCGAAATGGCGTCCACCCGCGGCTACGATCGCGCGGAGGTTCTCGTGCGCGCCAGCGTATGGCACCAGCGACCAGTTGGCGCCGTCGCCGCGGAGGATCCGTCCTCCGTCGCCGACCGCAATGAAACGGCCCGGACCGTCGCTCCAGACGCCGAAGAGGTTCTCGCTGGTCGGCGAAGGGACCTGGCGCCAGACACCGGACTCCCGCAGCACAATCACGCCCTGCGCTCCGACCGCGACGATCCGCCCGCCGCCGTCGCCGGCAACGCCGAACAGCCCGGTTGCGGTCGGCGACGCCACGCTGCGCCAGACACCACCATCGCATTCGAGAATGACACCGTTCTGCCCTACCGCGACAAGGGCGTTCTCCGAGCTTCCCCAGATTCCCCATAGTTCGGCCGGGATCGGCACCGACATCGGCGCCCATCCTGTGTCGGTGTGGCGAAGCACGGTACCGTTGGGGCCGACCGCCCAGATCCGGTCGCGATCGAGGCCCCAGATGTCCAGCAGCGTTACGGTGGTTCCGGTCGAATCGAGGCGCCACGCGCCGCCACTGCGATGGAGGATCACACCATTGGTGCCGCTGGCCCAGGCATCGCCCGAGTCGGCCGCCCAGATGCCGGTGAGCGTTTCCTGCGTCGGCGTCGGCTCCAGTCGCCAGGAAATACCATCCCAGCCAAGCACCACGCCGCCCTGACCGTCGGCCCACGCCCGGTCGGGTGCGACCGCCCAGGCGCCAAGAAGAGTGACGTTGGTGGGAGCATAGCGCGCCAGGTGCAGTGAGCCGATCCCGGCCGGCGTGGCGGGGCCGGTGGTGACGGTGTCGGCGAGGCAACCGGTGGCCGCCAATGCCATCAGTGTGAGCCGCACCGCACGCGTGAAACGCATCGCGGCAAGATACTCCGGGCCACGGCGGGGTCGAGCATTGCCTGACGAGCAGCGATATCATTATGATATCATTGCCCGTCACCGTCCGGAGGAGATCCATGGTCAAGGAAGTCGAACGGCAGGCTGTCAACGGTTTGCTGGCGTTGGTCCTCGTCGTGCTCGGCGCCGGCGTCGCCATCGCCCTCCTCTCCGCCGGCATCGCTGCCGCGGGCGCTGAACGCGTTGGCGTAGGCGACGCCGGCCGCATCATCGTCGGTTTGGCGGTTGCGGTCGTCACCCTGATCGGCGCCACCGGGCTCTTTTCGGTGCAGCCCAATCAAGCCAAGGTGCTGACGCTGTTCGGTCGCTACACCGGCACGGTGAAGGCGCCCGGGCTCCACTGGGCCAACCCCTTCTATGCCAAGCGGGCGATTTCGCTCCGGGTTCGCAACTTCGAAACCGCCAAACTCAAAGTGAACGACAAGAACTCCAATCCGATCGAGATCGGCGCGATCGTGGTCTGGCAAGTCGTGGACTCCGCCGAGGCGATGTTCGAGGTCGACAACTTCGAGGACTACGTCCGGGTGCAGAGCGAGTCGGCGGTCCGGGCACTGGCCTCCAGTTACCCATACGACGTGCATGTCGAAGGCGAGCGATCCCTCAGCCATAATGCAGCTGACATCTCCGACCAGCTCGCCGGCGAAGTCCAGGCGCGGCTGGAAAAGGCCGGTATGAAGGTGCTGGAAGCGCGCCTGGCCCACCTCGCCTACGCCCCCGAGATCGCCAACGCGATGTTGCGCCGCCAGCAGGCCAGCGCCATCATCGCGGCGCGTACCCAGATCGTCGAGGGCGCGGTGTCGATGGTCGACATGGCGCTCAAGAGCATCGTCGAAAAGGGGATCGTCTCGCTCGACGAAGAACGCAAGGCCGCAATGGTCTCCAATCTCCTGGTCACGCTCTGCGCCGAGCAGCCGATGCAACCGGTGGTCAACACCGGCTCGATCTACTGACCGGCGCCGATGCCCGCGCGACGACCGTTCCTGCTCCGCCTCGACGAGGAACTGCGGGCGGCGCTGGCGAAGTGGGCGGCGGACGATCTGCGATCGCTCAATGCGCAGATCGAATTCCTCCTCCGCCGCGAGGCCCGCCGCGCCGGGAGGCTGAAAAGCAGAGAGAAGTGAGACGTGAGAAGTGAGAAGATTGCGGGCCGGCATCGAGGCGACCTGCGACCATCACTGGGTAGCCTGGCCCCGCCCACTTCTCACTTCTCACTTCTCACTTCTCACTGCTCTATCAGTCCCCGCTCGGCGAGCAGCGCCGGCAGCTCGGCGATGCTGCCAATCAGCGCATCGTGCGGATGGGCGGCCAGCGATTCGCGGGTGTGGCTGCCGGAGAGTACCCCGACCACCAGCCCGCAACGGGCCATGGCGCCTTCGTGCAGATCGATCGGCGTGTCGCCGACTTTGGCGACTTCGGCATAAGGGATTCCGCCGAGACGCGTACGCAGGGCATCGATCATGTCGGGGTGAGGCCTGCCGCGGGGAACCTCGTCGCTGGCGACGGTAGCATCGAGC
>JBOHRZ010000239.1:0-4941 GCA_050732975.1 Gemmatimonadales bacterium | reverse complement strand
TCTGTGCACGGCGGACCGGAGCTAACCTTCCGTCGCGCGCGACCCCGTGCGCCTCTTTGACAATCGAGGGATCGGTGTCCGAAGTCGGTGAGTGGCAGCTCGACGCCGCGGTGGCGGCGGAACTGGAGCGTCTCGGGTGGCGAGCCGGTGAGCCTGGCGTGCGCGATGTCGTCCCGCTGCTGGTCCGCGGCGGCAATGCGATCGTGGTCGTGCCACCGGCGCCGGCATGGGCGGCGACTGCGGTGGCACCGCTGCTGGCTGTGCCGGCCGCCGAGCGGGAGACCATTCTGATCGTCACTGCACCCGCGCTGCTCGACGAATGGCTGATCGCCATCGGGGCGCTGTGCCGAGCCGGCGGGCGGCAGGTGGTCGCCCTTCGCCACGCTGACCATCAGCGCGAACTGCCCCGCGACATGGCCACGGTGGTCATCGCCACACCCGTAGCCGCCATCGCGCTGCATCAGCGGTCAGGCCTGCATCCCGAGCGCCTGCGCGGTGTGTGTTTCGCCTGGCCGGAGGACTGGCCGGCCGACGTGGACGTCGCCGCGATCCTCGGCGACTGCCCCGAGGACGCCCAGCGAGTGGTTCTGACCGCGCGGCCCGACCAGGTGCAAGCGCCCGAGGGCATCGCCAGCCGCTATGCGCGCAGGGCGATCACCATCGCGTGGCCCGGCGCGGAGCCCGGTCGGACGGCAACGGCGCCGCTGCGAACGGTCCACACGGTGCCGGTTCCCTGGAGTGATCGCGCGGTCGTCGTGGCGCGAGTGCTCGACGCCGCCGAACTCGGCCGGGCCACGATCTGGACCGCCGACACTCGCGATCATCCGTTGATCGACCGGGCAACTGTCGCGAGCGGGGCGGTGCGGGTAGCGTGCCGCGGCCCGGCCGAGGCGGGGCCCACGGTCTGCTACGATCCGCCGTCGCCGTCGGACTACCACGTGCTCCTCGACGCTGGTGACGTTGTGCTGCTTGTGCCGCCGGGCACCGAACGCTACCTGGCGAGGCTGGCGCCCGAGGCGAAACCGCTCGACATCGCCGGTACCGTGGACGCCGTGCTCGACCGTGACGCGAAGGCGCGAGGTGCCGTGGCCCGCGCGGTCGAACAGCACGATCACGCCGGGGCGCTCTACGCGCTGGCGCCGCTGTTCAACGAGTATCAGCCCCAGTTGATCGCGGCGGCCCTGTTTGATCTCTGGCGTTCGATGGAGGCTGCACCCCCGGAGGCGCCTGCCGTTTCGGGCACCATCAGGGTCCGGGTCGCCGCCGGGAAGCGCGACGGCGCCACGCCGGGAGATTTCGTGGCGGTACTGGTGAAGGAAGTCGGACTCGACCGGTCTCGCATCGGCCGGATCGAATTGCACGATACTTATTCGCTGGTGGAGGTTCCGGCAGCCGACGCGGATACCGTGGCCCGGCGGTTGACCGGATTGACGATCCGGCGGCGGCGCCTCGCGGCCCGTGTCGATCGACGCTGAGGCCGCCGGAGCCAAAGCGAGCGGGCCGTCCGTGGGGACGGCCCGCGCTGGAGCCGCAACCTGCGAGGAGCTTACTTCCCCTTGTTGACGACGTCCTTGAGACCTTTGCCGGGCCGGAACGCCGGGACCTTCGACGCCTTGATCTTGATCACGGCGCCGGTCTGCGGATTGCGGCCTTCGCGCGCGGCGCGCTTGCGCACCTCGAAGTTGCCGAACCCGGTGATGGCGATCGCGCCGCCCTTGCGCAGTTCCTTGGCGAGTACACCGTCCGTCGAGAAGAACAGGTCGACGATGTCACCGGCGTCTGCCTTCGAGGTCTCGCGGGCCTTCGCGACCGCCTCGATCAGCTCCATCTTGTTCATGCGCTGCTCCTTGGGTTTGACTGTGGGAACGATCGCGGGCCGTACGGCCCCGCTGGCGACAATATGCCGACCGGGCGCGCAAGTCCGCAAGATCCTTGGCCTGGAGAGTCACACCCAGCTCGAAGCCGCATCACGGGCCGGTTTCCAGCAGGTCACCCCTTGACGAATCGACCATGACTCCTCACACGCGCCCCGGACGGATCGAAGTCGTTGCCGGCGTGATGTTCAGCGGCAAGAGCGAAGAACTGATCCGCCGGGTCCGGCGGGCGCTCATCGCGCACCATCGGGTCCGGGTATTCAAGTCGCACCTCGACGAGCGCTACGCCGGACTTTACCGGGTTTCCAGTCACACCGGAGCATCGGTCGACGCCGAACCGATCGATCGCGCCGAGGAGATCCTCCGCGCCGTGGGCGAGACCGACGGCATCGACGTGGCTGCGGTCGACGAAGCGCAGTTCCTCGATGCCGGCATCGTCGAAGTCGCCACGCACCTCGCCGAGCGCGGGGTCCGGGTCATCCTCGCGGGCACCGACACCGACTTCCGCGGTGAGCCGTTCGGCATGATGGGTCACCTGATGGCGATCGCCGAGGACGTCGTCAAGCTGCAGGCGATCTGCGTCGTCTGCGGCGACCTCGCCTGCCGCAATCAACGCCTGGTCGATGGCGAACCGGCGCCCTGGGATTCGCCGGTGGTGATGGTCGGCGGCGGTGAGACGTACGAAGCCCGCTGCCGCCGTTGCTTCCGGATCCCACGGCTCAGCGAGGATCAGGTGCCGCTGCTCTGATGCGAGTGATTGCGCTGACTGGTTCCGCGGCCTCCGGCAAGTCCACCGTCGGCGCGCTGTTCCGCGAGTGGGGCACCCCGGTGATCGATGCCGATGTACTGGTGCGCGACCTGCAACGCCCGGGACAGCCGGTGCATCGCGCCATCGCCGATGAATTCGGTCCCGACATCGTCGGCGCCGACGGCGAGATCGACCGGCCCCGGCTGCGGCGCGTGGTGTTACGCGACGTGGTGGCGCGACGGCGACTCGAATCGCTGGTGCACCCCGCCGTCGAACGGCGGCGCGTCGAGCTGCTTGCCGCCGCCGCGGCCCGCGGCGAACGGTTGGTGATCGCCGAAATCCCGCTGCTGTTCGAAGCCGCGGATCCCGCCGCGTACCATGGCATCATCGTGATCGACGCCCCGCTGGCCGAGCGCCGCCGCCGCCTGATCGACGACCGGGGGATGTCGCCGCGCGAAGCGGATCAGCTCATCGCCGCGCAACTTCCCGCCGAGGCGAAGCGCCTTCGCGCCACCTGGATCATCGACAACGATGCCGATCGGGCCACGCTCGCCGAGCGCTCGCGCCGTCTCTGGGAGACGCTGCAATCGTGATCCGGTATTGCTGGCTCGACACCGCGCCACGACCCGGTTGGCAGAACATGGCGATTGACCGCGCGCTCGCCGAGCGCGCCGGGCGCGACGACATGGCCTGCTACCGGATCTATCGCTGGGATGGCAACACGGTGTCGTTCGGCGCCAACGAGGCCGCACGAAGGAGCTGGGATCGTGACGCCCTGGACCAGGCCGGGGTACAATGCGTGCGCCGGCCGACCGGAGGTCGCGGCGTCTGGCACGACCGCGGCGACCTCACTTATTCGGTGACGGCGCCGGCGGCCGCGCTGGGTGGTCTGCATCTCGCATATCGCGTCATCCATGAACAGCTCGCCGCGGCGCTGGGCCGGCTCGGACTGGCCGCATCTCTCGCCGCGCCCGGCATGCGCCGGCTCACGCTCCAGCCGGGAGCCTGCTTTGACCTGGCGGTGGGCGGTGAGGTGCTCGTCGGCGACCGCAAGGTGATCGGCAGCGCGCAGGCCCTGCTCGGCCCGGCGCTCCTGCAGCACGGCGCCATCGCGCGGGCCGACCGCCAGCCGTCGCTGGCACGATTCCGGCTGCATGATCCCGGACCGGTGGCCGATCCCACGTCGACCGAACTTCCGGCCGCTGACATCGTGGCGGGCACTATCCTCGCGCTGTGGCGCTCGACAGGGGCCGAACCTGTGCCGCCGGAGCTGATGACCGGAATCGAACGCGATAGCGTGGCGTACAGCGCGCACTTCCGCGACCAGGCGTGGACCTGGCGGCGATGATCCGACCGAACTGCGAGGCGTGACCGATGGCTCCAACCCGGCAATGGGCCGCTCCACTCGCGCTGCTGCTGGCGTGCGCGCCGGCGGCGGCGCAACAGGTGGCGCCGCACGCGACGGTGGTCTACGCTGTCGGGGCCGAACCGACGCTGCCGGTGCCGGTGCTCGCTGCCAACGACGAAGCCAACATCGATGTCTCCGACCAGCTCTTCCTTCACCTGGTCACCTTCGCGCCCGGCGGGAATGTCACCGGCGATCACGCCCTGCTGCCGTCGCTGGCGCGCAGCTGGCGGCGCATCGATCCCCTCACGCTGGTCTTCGAGATTGATCCACGAGCGCGCTGGCAGGACGGCGTGCCGGTAACCGCCCATGATGTGATCTATACCTGGCGATTGATCACCAATCCGCGGCTGGGCGGCGACCAGAGCCGGTTCGAATCGGTTGCATCCGTTGACTCCGTCGGCCCGCGTGACGTCCGGGTGCGCTTCAAGCGCCCGTCGCCGGAGCAGGTCTACGTATTCGGGTTCCTGGTCCAGCCGGTGCCGGCGCACCTGCTTGAGCATATGTCGCCGGATGCGATCGGCGCGTCGAATTTCGTCGCCCATCCGATCGGTGACGGACCATTCCGCTTCGAACGCCGCGTCCCCGGACAGTTCGTCGAACTGCGCGCCGATTCGACGTTTTTTCTCGGCAAACCGACGATCTACCGGATCATCTTCCGCTACGTCGAAGATCCCGCGGCCCGGCTCAATCTCTTCCTGACCGGCGAAACCGACGTGCTCGACAACATTCCGTTGCCGGCGCTGGCGCAGATCCGCAACGACCCGGATGCCCGGCTGGTCGACGTGGCCTCCAACAACCTGCTGTATTTTCTGTTCAATACCCGGTCGCCGTCCGATACCTCGAAACCCAATCCGCTGTTCGACGACATCCAGGTGCGCCGCGCGCTGGCCCTCGCGCTGGATCGCAGCACC
>JBOHRZ010000238.1:0-4941 GCA_050732975.1 Gemmatimonadales bacterium | reverse complement strand
TCATCGCCCTCGCCGAGCGCTGCACCGAGCTCGGGGTCACCCTGCTGGTTCCGCTGGTCACCGAGCGCGCTCGCCACGTTGCGAACGGATTGCGCGGCGCGGCATTGCAGCGGGCACGGCGCCGGGCGCTCGAGGCATGCAAGCAATGCCGTCGGGCGTGGGCCACCACGATCGACGATCCCTGCGAACTGACCGGACTTGCGCATCGTGCGCCCGTTGACCGATGGTTGTTGGCGCACCGCGTCGGCGTCCGCTGTCCGGAGCTGGGCTCCGGCGCCGCGGTCGGCTGGATTGTCGGCCCCGAAGGCGGCCTTACCGAGGAGGAGGCGGCCTGGTGCACCGATCGAGTCGGCGCCATGCCGGTCGGGTTCGGGCGGGCGGTGCTGCGATTCGACACCGCGGCAATCGCGGCGGCAGTGCTGACAGCCGATCGGCGCTCGGCGCCGGAGGAGTGAACGTGGACTGCATCTTCTGCCGCATCGCCGCTGGTGAGATTCCGGCCACCATCGTCGCCGAGCGCGGTGACGCGGTGGCCTTTCGCGACGTCAATCCCCAGGCCCCGACGCACGTTCTGGTCGTCCCCCGGGAGCACATCGCGTCGGTGGCGCACACGTCCGGCGATCATTCCGCGCAGGTGCTGGGAAACCTGATGCGCTTTGCCGTCGAGGTCGCGGCGACCCTTGGCCTCGCGGCGGATGGCTATCGCCTCGTCGTCAACACCGGGCGCCACGGCGGGCAGACCGTCGACCACCTCCACATCCATCTCCTGGGAGGTCGCCAGCTCCATTGGCCGCCAGGATGAGTCGGCCGTCCTTCCCCTTCTCGCCGGAGGCGTGTCAGTCTAGCTTTGTTGGCTGGATTCAACCGCCCCTGCCGGGGCCGAGAGGGGTGATTTCGGTACATGTCGGAAGTCATCATCCACGAGGATGAGAGCTTCGAGCGGGCGCTGAAGCGCTTCAAGAAGAAGTGCGAAAAGGCAGGGATTCTGTCCGACCTGCGCAAACACCGCCACTATGAGAAGCCCAGTGAGAAGCGCAAGCGGAAAATGAACGCCGCACAGCGCAAGAATCGCCGCTCCCGCAGCGTCAATGCCTGACATCGTTGCCCGGCTGCGCGCCGACCAGATCACGGCGCGCAAGACGGCGGACAAGGACCGGACCCTCGTGCTGGGGACGGTCCTTGCGTCGTTGAAGAACCGGGAAATCGAACTGGGCCATCCGGTCTCCGACGTCGAGGCGGTCGCGGTGCTGCGCAGGCAGATCAAGCAACGGCACGACTCGGTTGATCAATATCGCCAGGGCGGCCGCCACGATCTGGCGGTGCGCGAGGAGTTCGAAATCGGCGTGCTGCAGGCATACCTGCCGCCTGAAGTCGATCCCGACCTGATCCGCACGGCAGCCCGGGAGGCGATCGCCGGGGGTGCGTCGGATCTTGGCAAGCTGATGGCGGCGCTCATGGCGCAATTCAAGGGACAGGCCGACGGCCGCACGATCAACCAGATAGCGCGCGAGGCGCTGCGGCTCCAATGAGCGGGACCGCCGCCGCAGCATCCGGGGTGCCGTCGCGCGATCACGACGGCACCCCGGTGTGCTTGGACCCGGCCTGGTCGGCTGCCGCGTTGGATGCCCTGGAGTTTGCCGCCGTGCTCGACGTCATCGCGGGTTTCGCTGCCGGGCCGCTCGGCGGCGAGGCGATTCGCGCGTTGCGGCCGACCGCGGACACTGCCTGGATCCGCGCCGAACTCGACCTGGTCGCCGAAGCGCTGGCGGCGCAGCGGCGCGGCAATCGCGTCTCGATCCCCCCTGTGCCCGACCTCCGCGGCGCGCTCGGTCGGCTCCGTGTGAGCGGCAGCGTTCTGGAGATCGCGGACCTCGCGGCGCTGCGGCTCACGCTGCACGCCCTCCGTGAGCTGGACGGCGAACTGCTGCATCACGCGGAGACATGTCCTGGACTCGGCGCGCTGCGTCCCGCGCCGGTCGAGCGCGAATTGCTTGCCGTGCTCGACCGATCGATCGGGGCCGACGACGACTTGCTCGATTCCGCGAGTCCGGGGCTCGCCGCGGCCCGCAGCGCGGTGCACCAGGCGCGCCAGCGGGTCATTGCCTGGCTCGAAGCCGCCATGCGCGATCTCGCCCCTGGGGCACTCGCCGGCGGCGGTGCGGTGACCCTTCGCGCAGGGCGCTACGTCATCCCGGTGCGCCGCGACTCGCGCCACCGTCCGGACGGCATTGTCCACGACGAATCGGCGAGCGCCGGCACGCTGTTCATCGAACCGACTACGGCCATCCCGTTGGGGAACACGCTGCGGCTTGCCACCGCAGCGCAGGACCGCGAGGTGCTCGCCGTCCTGAGGCAGCTGACCGAACGGCTCCGGCCCGAGCGCGACCCGATCGCGGCGGCCCATGCCGCAGCTATACGATTGGATACCATAGTCGCCCGGGCCGGCTGGGCCGACGCGGCGGGAGCCGAACGGCCGGAACTCCTGGAATCCGGTGGAGCGCTGACCCTGCGCGCGGCCCGGCATCCGCTCCTCGTGGCTCGCGGACTCGCCGTGGTGCCGTTCGACCTGAGCTTCGCGGACAGCGAGCGAACCCTGCTGATCTCGGGTCCGAATACCGGCGGCAAGACCGTGCTCCTCAAGACCGTGGGTCTCGTCGCGATGCTGGTCCAGGCGGGATGCATGCCGCCGCTCGGTGCCGGGAGCCGCATGCCGGTCGTCGAACGGATCTTTGTCGACATCGGCGATCATCAGTCGCTGGCCGCGGACCTGTCGACGTTTTCGGCGCACGTCGCGGCCCTGCGCCAGATCCTCGACGCCGCCGATCCAACGACCTTGGTGCTGCTCGACGAGATCGGGTCGGGCACCGATCCCGCCGAAGGCGGCGCGCTGGCCAGCGCGGTGCTCGAGGCGCTGACCGCGCGCGGCGTACTCACCCTCGCCACGACGCATCTCGGCGCGCTCAAAACGCTGGCAGCGCGAATTCCCGGTGTGGTGAATGGCGCGCTGCAGTTTGATGCTGCCACGCTTTCGCCGACGTATCGCTTCACCAAAGGTGTTCCCGGGCGGTCGTACGGTCTCGCCATCGCACGGCGGCTTGGCGTCGATCCGGCGATTCTCGCGGCGGCGGAGGCGATCGTCCCCGCTGCCGAGCGGGAACTCGACCGGTTGCTCGCCGAACTCGAGACTCGGCGCGAAACGCTCGAGCAACGTGCGATGGAGCTGGCTGTCCGCGAGAATGACGTCGACGGCCGCGAAGCGGCGGCGGCCGCCGCCGCCATTGGTCTTGCCGGGCGCGACGCCGACCTGGCGCGCGCCGAGCGATCGGCGAAACGCGACCAGGCGCGGCAGGCGAGGGAATACCTTCTTGGCGTGCGCAAGGAAGCTGACGGCATCCTCGATGCCGCTCGCCGCGCCACCTCGGACGCCGACGCCCGCGATGCGCGGCGCGAACTCGAGGAGGCCCTCCGCCGCGAGAACCGCCGCCGCGATCTACCGGAAGTCGTGCCGGCCGGCGCCGGACTGGTGCGACCGGGTGACCACGTGCGGCTCGACTCGGGCGCCACCGGCGAGCTGCTGGGCGTGCGCCCCGATGGACGCGCCACGGTTCGCGTGGGAGCCGTGCGTCTGGTGGTCCCCGCAGCGTCACTCACCGCCGCAGCGGCGCCGGCGCCGAGGCAGCAGGCTGCTGACTGGTCGAACCGCGCCGGCCCCGAATCCGAACCGGTCCATGAACTCGATCTCCGCGGCATGCGGGCCGACGAAGCCGAAGCGGCCGTAATCGCGGCGCTGGACCGCGCGGTGCTCACCGATCAACCGCGGTTGGCGATCATTCACGGCACGGGAACCGGCGTGCTGCGCGACGTGGTGCGTCGCCTGCTTGCGGCCGACCGCCGCGTCGCGTCGTTCGAACTGGCCCCGCGCGAGCAGGGCGGGTCCTGGGTCACCGTCGCGGTGTTCGGCTAGTGGCGCGCATCCCCGACGAGGCGATCGAGCAGATCCGCGATGCCGCCGACCTGCTCGAAATCGTGCAGGAGCAGGTCCCGCTCAAGCGGACCGGTAGCGACTGGCGTGGAGCGTGCCCCTTTCATGGCGGCACCCACCGCAATTTCGCGGTGTTTCCCAAGGAGAACCGCTACTACTGTTTCGTCTGTCACGCCTCGGGCGATGTGTTCACCTGGTACCGGGAGCGATTCGGCATGGACTATCCATCTGCCGTTCGCGAAGTCGCACGCCGGTACGGGGTCGTGATTCCCGAAGGCGAACGATCCGGGCCCGACCCGCGCGAGCCGCTCTTCCAGGCCTGCGACGCCGCCCAGGCATGGTTCGCGGCCCAGCTGCGTGAGAACGCCGAGGCCGAACCAGCGCGACGGTATCTCCAGTCCCGCGGTTACTCGCTGGAGCCCGTTTTCCGGCTCGGTCTCGGCTTTGCGCCGCGCGGCAGCGCGTTCCTTGACGCCATGAAGCAACTCGGCATTTCCGAATCGGTGCTGCTGGAAGCGTCGCTGGTCATTCGCCGCGACGACGGCACGCTGCTACCACGCTTCCGGGACCGGCTGCTCTTTCCGATCCACGACCTGCGTGGACGCGTCGTCGGTTTCGGCGGCCGGATCCTCGGTGCCGGCGAACCGAAATACCTCAACTCGGCCGAGACGCCGGTCTTCCGCAAGGGCGAACTCCTCTATCATCTGCATCTCGCCAAGAACGCGATCCGGAAGGCGGGATACAGCTTGCTGGTCGAGGGATACTTCGACGTGCAGCGCCTGGCGCTGGCCGGTCTCGATCAGGTTGTTGCGCCGCTGGGCACCGCGCTGACCGAAGCCCAGGCGGCGCTGCTCCGCCGATACACCAGCGAGGTGGTGCTGCTCTACGATAGCGATCGCGCCGGACTCAAGGCCACCTTCCGCGCCGGAGACGTACTGCTCGCGCACGGCATCCGGGTT
>JBOHRZ010000237.1:0-4962 GCA_050732975.1 Gemmatimonadales bacterium | reverse complement strand
GATACGCCCTCCGTCCTGCTGCCGTCGGGCGAAACAACCGGCTTCGTCGGCGATCGGCAGCGCAGCGAGCTCGGACTACAATATGATTGGGAAGACGGCGACCACGCCGAAGGTCTCGTCTTTGGCAACCGCCACTTCGCCGGCGCGGGCGGCAGCTACACTTTTGTCGGGCTCGATGGCTCGACGACGACGCTGGCGGGATACTATCGCCAGCCGATCTGGGACTTCATCGAAGAGATCGTCAACGACGGCTATCGCAGTCGAGTCCGCATCGAGCACAAGTGCGCCCTGTTCTCGTGGCTCGACGGCCGGCTGGCGGCGAACGGCAACTGGTACGGCGAAGAGGGCATCAGCAACGCAGCCACTACCGTCAGTGTCGACGGTAACCTGAACTTGAAGCTGCCAAACCTCGCCGCCTGGTCGCTGGTCTACACACTCGAGGCCGAGTACGTGACGGATCAGAAGACGCTCACCGGTCCGAGTGACAACGCGTTCCAACCGCTCGAGCTCACCAACCGCGAAGTGCACGCGCTAACGATCGACTATTCCGATTCCTGGGCGATGAGCGCGCTGGGCGGACGGACGCTCGCTGTCGAGGCCTACGCTGGCGGTGGAATGGACCGCTATGGCAAGGCTGGTCCGCTGGTCGGAGCGACCGCGACCTTGCGCGACGGCGGCCCCGTCGACATCCAGATACGTGGCGATTATGTTCGCAACATCGGTCGAGACCGTGAGACCAGCACGACAATCGGAGGTTACCTGAATTGGCACTTCTGAATGGATGGTCGAAGGGAGGTCGCCCGGGCGCCCACGGCGTGGCCGAGGAGAAGGGCACAGCACTTGCTCCCCATTCGACGCTGTTCGGCTTGCGCCGTCTTGCCGTGCTCGAGATCGTACTGGCGCTCGGCGCTTTGCTCGTGCTCGACTTCGCCTTCTTTGGTGGCCATCGCTATGAGGCCATCCATCCGCACCCCTTCTGGGCGATCGTCCTTGTCTCCTCGGTCTACTACGGCACGGGGGAGGGGATTTTCGCCGCCGCGCTCTCCACGCTGGCGTTGCTCGTCGGCAACCTGCCCGAAGCCAGCTTTGGCCGCGATTTCTACGGTTACGTTCTCGATGTTAGCAAGTTGCCACTGCTGTGGTTCGTGAGCGCGGTGGTGTTCGGCGAATTGCAGGGCCAATTGCGGCGAGAGGCCGACCGGATACGGACCGAGCTGTTCGCTGCCCGGCAGCGGGAGGAAGCCATCGCCGCCGCCTACCGGAACCTTGAAAAGCTCAAGGAGAATCTGGAGGTGAGGGTTGCTGGGCAGCTGCGCACGGTGTTCACCGTCTACAATGCCGCCAAGGCGATCGAACGGCTAGGCATTGGCGACGTGCTCGTCGGCGTCGCCGAGCTCGTCCGAACGATCCTGGCGCCGCAAAAATTCTCCCTCTATCTTCTCAACGGAAACATCCTCGAGGCGGCGACCAACGAAGGATGGGAGCCCACCGACGCCTTCGCGCGCGAGTTCGAGGATTCGACGCCTCTGTTCCAAGCTACAGTCGGCGCCCGCCGCTTCCTCAACGCCACCGACGAGGAGGCGGAGAAGCTGCTCGCCGGGGAGGGGCTGATCGCGGGGCCGCTGATCAGCGTCGATTCCGGCGAAGTCGTCGGCATGCTCAAGATCGAAGCGATCCACTTCGCCGATTTCAACCTGAGCAGCGTCGAGAACTTTCGCCTGCTCTGCGAATGGATCGGAACTGCCTTCGCGAATGCTCGTCGGTTCGAGGTCGCGCTCGGGGCGTCGCTCGACGCAACCAAGGCTGACAAGAGGGCGTTCTGATGGCAGCATCTCATTCTCCCGCGGCCGCCACGGCCGTCGCTCCGATCGGTGGCCGGCTTGGTGGCATCGTGCCTTTCAACGAGGCGCTTTTCGCCGTCCTTTCCGGCGGCGTCGAAGGATGGCTCACCTGGTCGTTCGCGCGTGGCACCCTGTCGTTGCCCTCAGCCTTGGCGATCCATGGTGCCGTCGTTGCTGTTCTGGCCGCCTGGATCTATACGCTGCGGTGGCATGGCGCGGGGTTACGCATCGCCAGCCTGCTGGGGATCACGACGGCCGCTTTGGGGCCGCTCGGTCCGCTCGGCACGTTGCTCACCCTCGGCTTCTACCTGTGGTTCCGCCGCGGCGCGACGCCTTTCGACGAATGGTATTTCTCGCTGTTCCCCGAGCCGGAAGTCTCGCCCGCCCTCGAGCTCTACCGCGACATCGTGCTCGGCCGAGACGACCGGGCGAGCGAGCGCAGTATCGCCTCGTTCACCGACATCCTGGTCTATGGCTCGGTCGCGCAGAAGCAGGCGCTGATCGGCCTGCTCGCCAATCACTACCGACCGGCCTTCGCGCCCGCGCTTCACGCGGCTCTCTCCCACGAGGATCCGTCCATCCGGGTCCAGGCGGCGACGGCGGCGACCATCATCGAGAACCGCTACGCCGCCCAGGCCGAGCGCTTGAACGCCGCCGTCAACGCGCGTCCGCAGGATCTTGGCGCGAGGTTGGAACTCGCTCGTTTTTACGATGATTATGCTTTTTCCGGGCTTCTTGACGCGGTGCGCCAGCACGACAATCGCATCAAGACGCTAGAGCTCTACAAAGAATGCTCGCGGTTGGCACCGGCCAACGCCGAAATCATCGGCGCCATCGGCCGGCTCTATGTCCGCCTCGGCGACGACGAAAGCGCCCGCGTCGTGATGGAAAAAATCCAGGGAACGGCGTCGCCTGCGAATCTCTTCTGGTATCTTGAGGTGCTGTTCCGGCTCCGCCGCCTTGACCGGCTTCGTGACCTCATGCGCCTCAGGCGCGAGACCTTGCTCGATCACGTCCGGCGCAATCCGGCGCTCGCCGACGTCGTCGAGTTGTGGGCGCCATCGTCCGCAGGCATGAGCGGGACGTAGCTATGACCGGACGATCGACGACCGCGGACGTGTGCCTGCTCCTCGAAGGATCGTACCCCTATGTCGCGGGCGGCGTATCGACCTGGGTGCATGACCTCCTGCGGGCGCAATCTGATCTCACATTCCATCTCATTGCACTGGTGGCGGATCGTACCGAGCGGCCGCTGTGCTACGAGATTCCCCGGAACGTCGTCGGCCTCACGCCCGTATTCCTTCAGAATCCCGTGCTCGGCGAAAGAAGCTTTCTAGATATCGCCGAGCTGTTCGAGACGATCGAGCCCGCCCTCATCCGCATCCAGCAGGGTGGCACCCTTTCGGATGTCTCGTTGGTGCTGAATCGGATCGGTCCCTACCGAGATCGGTTGGGACGGGCTGTTCTCCTCGACTCCCCGATCGCTTGGCGGACGCTGTGCCGGATGTACGAAGCGACAGTTCCTAATTGCTCCTTTCTCGATTACTTCTGGACGTGGCGCTCTCAGCTCGGCGGCATGTTTGCGACGCTGCTGAGCGAGTTGCCGCCCGCGAGGGTCTATCACACCGTCTCTACCGGTTACGCGGGCCTCATGGCGGCGCGGGCAAGCCTCGAAACCGGCCGGCCGGCCATCGTTACCGAGCACGGCATCTACACCAATGAGCGGCGCGTGGAGATTTCGATGGCGGACTGGTTGTCGGATCACGAGGTCGCTGGTCTCGGCATTGACAAGTCCACACGTAACCTGCGCGATCTTTGGATCGACACTTTTGTCACCTATTCCCGCGCCTGTTACGCTGCTTGCGACAAGATCATCACCCTCTACAGCGGCAACCAGGCGATGCAGCGTCGCGATGGCGCGGCGCCCGAGCGCCTCGCGATCATTCCGAACGGCGTTGACTACGACAGTCTCTCGAGGATCGCGCGCGATCCGGCGCCGCGGCCGCCGACCATCGCCCTCATCGGCAGGGTCGTGCCGATCAAAGACGTCAAGACCTTCATCCGCACGGTCGCCATTCTGAAGACGCTCGTGCCCGATGTGGTCGCGCTAGTCATGGGCCCTACCGAGGAGGATCCCGACTATTTCGCGGAGTGCCGGGACATGGTCGCCCAGATGTCGCTCGGCGAGACGCTCAAATTCACCGGCAGGGTGAACTTACGCGATCATCTAGGCAGTCTCGATGCCATAGCGTTGACCAGCGTAAGCGAGGCGCAGCCGCTGGTCATTCTCGAAGCGGGTTCCGTCGGCGTACCCACCGTGGCGACGGACGTGGGCGCCTGTCGGGAGATGGTGCTCGGCGGGCCTGACGAAGCGCCGCCGCTCGGCGCGGGCGGAACCATCACGCCGCTTTCCAATCCCGCGGCGACTGCCCAGGCGCTTGCCGAGTTTCTGCTGCGACCGGAGTGGCGCAAGCAGTGCAGCGAGGCCATCCGGCAACGCGTCGCCCGCTATTACAACAAGCAGGAAATCGACCAGATCTATCGCAACCTCTACGAGACCTATCGGGCGATGCCGTCACGCGAAGCGCCGCAGCTGGAGGTCGCCTGATGGCCGGGATTGGTTTCGCGCTCCGACGCCTAGCGCGCTCGGGCACCCTCGGCGGACTGGCCACGGCCTATGCCCACGCCACCCTGGTGTCCGCCGGTCCCTGGCTGCTCACGATCCTGGCGGTCGCTGGCATCAACTTCTTCACCATCGACCAGCTCGCCACCGCCGAAATCGCCACCTTTCGCGTGGTTGTCATCTACAATTTCGCCTTCTCTCTCGTGTTTTCCGGCCCGGTCGTGCTGATCGTCACCCGCTATCTTGCCGATCGCATCTACGCCAAGAACGTCGAAGAAGCGCCCGGCATGCTGCTGGGCGCGCTGGGGCTTATCTTTCTCACCCAGGGGCCGATCGCGATCGCCTTCTACGGCTTCACAGCCACTCTTCCGCTGACCACGCGGGTCGTTGCGGTCGTCAGCTACCTCCTCACGGCGGCGCTTTGGCTCGTGACCGTCTTTCTCAGCGCAATCAAGGATTTCAGATAGGTGACAGTGACCTTCGTCGTCGGTATGGCGC
>JBOHRZ010000236.1:0-4969 GCA_050732975.1 Gemmatimonadales bacterium | reverse complement strand
CCGGTCCAGGCGGCATCATCAGGTCGAGCAGGATCAGATCCGGTCGTTCGGCGGGAATTGCCAGCAAGGCGGCGTTGCCGTTAGCCGCCTCGGCGACGTCGAACTGCTCCGATTTCAGAAGCGCGCAGACCATCCGCCGGATGTTGCTCTCGTCGTCGATGATGAGAACCTTGGTCATCAGCGCTCCCGGCGCGACGGGAAACAGCGGAGCCCGGAGCCCGGAGCCCGGTGTCCGGAGCCCGGAGCCCGGAGCCCGGGGCCGGCCGGAGATCTCGCCGACCGCATCAGCCGGCGGAAGCCGGCCGGACGACCGACGGCAGCTCGATCAGGAACGTGGCGCCGCCCGTCGAGTCGCCGACCGCGATCGACCCGTGGTGCTGCTCGATGATCTGGCGCACGATCGCGAGCCCCAGTCCGGTGCCCTGGCGTTTCTCGGTGTAGTACGGCTGGAAGATCGCCTCGCGCTTGTCCGGCGCCACCCCCGGGCCGGTATCACTCACCGAGACGTGGATGGCGCCGTTCTCGCGCGACACGGCTACCGCGATGGCACCTTCGCCATGACAGGCCTCGACCGCATTGCGCAGCAGGTTGCTGAACGCCCGCCGCAGCGGGTCGTAATAGCCGTCGATGGTGCAGCCCGCCTCGGCGCCGGCATCGACGCGGAGTTCCCGCGACATGCCGTCCGGGACGGTATTCCGCAGCAGGTCGTCGAGCAGCTCGCGCAGGTCCACCGGCGCCGCCACGCCCTCGGGCAGACGCCCGAGTTCGGCGAAATCCTTCGCCATCGCCTCGAGCCGCGCCGACTCGCTGGCGATGACGTCGAGTTCCCCCTGCATGTCCGGCGGCGCGCGCCGCGACAACTGCAGCAGCGCCAGGCGGATCGGGGTGAGGGGATTCTTCATTTCATGCGCTACGCGCCGGGCAACTTCGCCGAAGGCCCGCAGGCGTTCGGCTTCCAGTTCCGATGCCCGGGCCTGTTCGAGGCCCTGTTGCAGTTCATAGAGTGACTGCTGCAGCACTACCAATTCCGGTACGGTGCCCGGCTTGGTAGTTCTGGGTACCGGCTCGCGTCGTTGAATTCGCCGGGTCCAGTCGACCAGTTCATCCAGCGGCGCGGCGTATTGCCGCGAGAGCAGCAGTCCACCGCCGGCCGCGAACACGATCGCCAGGAAGCCGGCCGCCACAGCCAGGGCGACGGCCGCGTTCACCGTCCACCGCCGCTGGGCGTCCTGCACGTGCTTCGTGGTTGCCACGAGGTCGATGACGGCGTCGTTGTGCAGCTTGAATGCAGCCTGCGCCGGCCCCGGCATCGGCACACCAACCATGGTCTGCTGGAGCCGCCTGTCGGTGGTACCTACCGGGTCGATGACCGCGGTCGGGTTCAGTGACGGCTGCGACTTTACCAGCCAGACCCCTATGCCAGCCACGATGACCAGCGGCAGCACGCTCACCGTTAGCAGCGCGAAAAACAGCCGGGTGCGGAACGAAAGTTGGGACACGGTAGGGGTGGAAAATAGCCCGAACCGCCGCTGCCGAGAAAAACGAAACGACGGGAGAAGTGAGAAGGGAGAAAGGAGAAGCGACAATAGTGTTGCATGGCCGCAACGATTTATGACGCGCGGGAGCGACAGGATTGTCGCTCCGAACCGCCTAGGTCGATGGAGCTATCCCTCACCGTGGCACCGCTCCTGCACCAAGGCGAGGACTCCGGGGCCCGGATTGGGCCCTCCGACACCTTCGATCCACTGGACGGCTATGCCGAGTCGACTGTTGAAGCGGTTTCCCGGCGTCGTGATCTCCATGGCCCTTGCGGGCATTGTCATTCAGGGCTCGGTGGCCACGGCCGGAGCGCAAAGCCTTACCGCTGGTGCGCTGCACGTGGCGATCGTCGACGGGCGCAACGCGCCGATGGCGGACGTCACCGTCACGCTGGAACAAGGCGGCAAGACGGCGCGCATCTTCACGACGGACCACACCGGGATTGTCGTGCTCACGGTCCTCGAGCCGGGTCAGTACTCCGTGCTCGCCGAGCAGCTTGGCTACCAGCCGGTACGGATGCTCGGCGTGCCGGTCGTCGCGGGCGGATTGACCAGCGTCACGCTGCGCCTCATGCCACGTCCGCCGCCGATCACCAGTGTCGACGAACAACCGTCGAACGCGGTGATCACGGGAAATTCCGGCGGCCTCGCCACGACGGGCGCGGATTTGCTCCGCTTCACCCGCCAGTTCGACATCACCGACGTTACCGAGGCATTTTCCGAAGCCGATGCGCCGCGCGACGGCCGCGCCGGAATGGTGTCGAGCGCGAACGGATTGCCGCCGCGGTGGTCCAGTCTGGTCGTTGACGGCATTCGCGAGGGACTGATCAGCCATCCCGGTCTCCCTGACGAACCAGCGACGGCGCCGGCGTTCGCGCGCGACGGCGCCGCCCAGACTCAGCTCAGCTTTTTTCAGACCGACGCCGAGTCGCCGCCGGCCCTTGGCGCCGTGCTCGGCGCGGAGACGCCGCGCGGCGGCGAGCGATTCGTGGTACGGCCGTGGTTCGATGTCTCCAGTGCCAAGCTGGGTGGCCGCAGTGCCGACAATCCGGATGATTCATCAGCGACGTCGTTCCGCGGCGGACTCAGCATGGGCGGGCCGATCAAGGGCGACACCGCGTCCTGGTTCCTGCGGGGCGACTACCAGCGGTTGGAGCTCCCCGGCGCCGCACCATTCGTTACCGGGCTGGCGGGCTCCGATTCGGGCGACGTCACGGCGGCGATTCGCACCGCCGCGACCGCGATGCATCAGGACGTTTCGCGGTGGCTCGCGCCTGCGGTGCAGACCTGGAAGGGTGGCAGCGCCATGGGTCGCCTCGACTGGCGATTCAGCGCCAACACGATCCTTGCCACCCGATTCGGGATCGCCTCGTGGAACGAAGACAATCCGGTCGCCGGCAGCGAGCCGGTGAACGGCGCCGGTGCTCACCTCGACGCCCGGGACATGAGCGGCGCTGCATCGCTCACCGCGGGGGGAACCGGGTGGACCAGCGAAACCCGCGTCGGCGTGCACGCGTCGAAGCGCGACTGGACCGGTGCGACATTGCCGTTCACGTCACTGGCCGGCGACGGGATTGCCTTCGGTGGCGCCGCGACGTTGCCCGGCAATTTTACCGACAACGGTTTCGGCGCCTGGGAGACAATCACGGTTCGAACCGGGTCGCACACCTTCAAGGGCGGCGGATCGATCGAGCGCCGGGTGGTCAACTACGCCTGGCTGCCGGGCGGCGCCGGGCAGTATCTCTTCGGCGACCTCGCCTCATTCGCCGCGGACGAAGGGGCCTTCTACCAGGCGATTCGCAGCGCGCCGACGCCCGACATCGGGGCGACGTACACAGCGTTCTTCCTCGAGGACAGTTGGCAGGCCACGCCGCAGATCGCGCTCTTCGGCGGGCTGCGCTACGACCACGACGCGCTGCCGTCCGGCGCCATCGGATTCAACCTGCCATGGGCGCTGGCGTCGAATCTGCGCAACAATCTGGTGCCTCGTGACTCCGGCCGGTCGGGAGCGTTCGGTCCCCGAGCGGGATTTGCCTGGACGCCCTCCGCGAATGGCCGGACCGCGATCCGGGGGTCGATCGGGGTGGTGCCGGGGCATTTCGACCTCGTTCCGCTCGCCGAGGCGGCGCAATACGACGGCGATGTGCGGGTGCGCCGGGCAGTGGGAAGTCTCACCTGGCCGGAACTGGGCAGCAGCGCAGGGTCGGACGCCGGCGTGGCGCTTACCATGTTCAACTCCTCGGTGCGCAAGCCGCGGGCGTTCAAATCGGAGCTGGCGCTGACCCAGCAGCTCGACGCCGCGACGACGCTCACCGTCAGCGGCGCCTACCGGCACACCGATTACCTGCTGCGCCGCGATGATCTCAATCGGGTTCCCGGCGCGGTCAATACCGGGGCCGACGGCCGTCCCATCTTCGGCAGCCTGCAGCAGTTCGGCGGCCTGATCGTTCCGGCGCTCGGCTCGAACCGGCGCTTTCCCGAGTTCGACATGGTCTACGCACTCAGCTCGACCGGTTACGCGGACTACTACGAGGCGGGCGCCAGCGTGGACCGCCGGCTCGCCCGCGGGCTCAGCGCGACGCTGTCATATACGTATTCCCGCACGACCGACAACCTCCCCGGCGCATTGAGCGCCAATCCGGCCGATCAACTGTCGCCGTTTCCCGGTGGATTGAACGGAACAATCTGGGAGGATGGCCGCTCCGATCTCGACATTCCGCATCGCGTTGCCGCGACGGTATCGTACACGTCGCGGGGCAAGTCGCCGTTCACCCTCGCGGCGCGATACCGGTACCGGTCAGGGCTGCCGTTCACCCCCGGATTCCGTGGCGGGGTCGACGTCAACGGCGACGGGTCAGGCGGCAATGATCCGGCATTCCTCGGCTCCGATGCCGCGATCCCGGGGATCGGCGCGTTGGTCGGTGCCAACTCGTGTCTTGCCGGCCAGGCCAACCAGATCGCAGGGCGGAACAGTTGCCGCGATCCCGGCGTGCATTCGGTGGATCTACACGCGTCGATCACGTTGCCGATGGGCGGCGCCCATCCGGTGGCGCTGACGGTGGATGGCTACAACGTCGCGGGAAGTGCCACCGGCCTTTACGATCACGCCGCGGTCCTGGTCGACGGCAGCCGGAGCATCACCTTCGATCAGTCGGGCCATGTGGTGCTGCCGCTGGTTGCCAATCCCGATTTCGGAAAACTGCTCAGCCGGCGCGGCATTCCGCGCCAGATCCGGGTCGGATTCCGGGTGGAGGAATAGTGATGCGTCGGATCAGTCTCGCGCTCATCACGGCGGCCGCCGCTGGTGCCTGCACCAACGCCGGCGAGAACCTGACGCCGCCGGCGCTCGCTACCGGCGTGATCCAGGTGAATTTCTACCTCGATCGCAACGGGTCGCATCTGCCGGACGCGGGCGATACGACATACGGCGG
>JBOHRZ010000235.1:0-4978 GCA_050732975.1 Gemmatimonadales bacterium | reverse complement strand
CCGCCAAGCTGGACCTGTTTCAGTACATCGAGGGGTGGTACAATCCGCATCGGCGCCACTCCGCCCTCGGCAACCAATCGCCGATGAGCTTTGAACGAACGATGGCTCAGGCCGCGTGAACTCCCAAGACGCGACCACTCCGCGAAAGCGGGTCAACTCCATACCACCTGTTGCTCGGGTTCCTGTCGTGCGGTGTGATTGCGATGGCGGCGTGTGCTCCGGATCCTCCAACAGCCGACAATATCGCCGGCCCCAAAGCGAACCTATACAGTAATGAATACGAGTGCGAGCTCGGGACGCCGGGATACGAAGACTATTGCGACGATTTCGGATCGCTGGGGACCGGGGGTACTCCGGACGCCGGATGGTGTAGCTCGACCATCGTGCAGACGGCGTATGGAGCCACGCCGATGTCAAATGACGAATGTGACATCCTGCAGTCTAACGTAGCCATGATGGAGGAATACGGCGGGTTTGCCTGCGTCAATGCGGCGAGTGGCCTCCAAACGGCGCTAAACAGCGGGAAGATGGGGTGGTTGAACCTTTACCCATATGATGTGAACGCGACCTCTGAAACGGTGCAGTCAGGCCCGGCCAAGTACGACATATATTTCGACCCGACATACGACGGAACCTACGAGTACAATTGGTTTGCGTCGGCAATTCACGAGGGCAGTAATGAGGACCAGTTAGTCAATGACGGCACCATTAACGACGATCAAAGTTACGCCACGGAAGCCGATTGCTACAGCTCAGTCGCTGGATACCTAGGCATCGCACCCCGAATCGTGCCGCCGGGGAGCCACACACATGGCAGAATGCTTCGTGTAGCGCTGCCGAAGGAGGGAACATGATACTCGCAATGGCCGTCGGTATGATGCTGACGCAGGACACCGTGAGTTTGCGTGATGCCATGCATGAGGCGGTACAGCACGTCGTGAGCGACACACGACAGGGGATACGATCAACGACTATCCGCACGGTGTATGTCGATGTTGCCTCGTTCCGGCATGCCGCGGGGCTCGGCGACGACGTTCCCACCGAC
This sequence comes from Gemmatimonadales bacterium, assembly GCA_050732975.1. Lineage (GTDB taxonomy): Bacteria > Gemmatimonadota > Gemmatimonadetes > Gemmatimonadales > GWC2-71-9 > Palsa-1233. The sequence continues at coordinate 3,933 of JBOHRZ010000235.1, read as the reverse complement.
TGGAGTGGTGTCGCGAGCATTGCCGACGTTCAATCACGGGTCGCCGCAAGCCGCGACGTATGGGGATGTGATCCAACCATCAGCGATCGAGGATCATGTCATCCACCAGCGCAGGGCTCCATGCTGGTTCGCGCACATAGCATCGCTCAAGCTGGAGATTCCCTGGTTGCGATGATTACCACACATGTTGCTCGATCAGCGAGCCGATCGACGATGCGACTCTATACAGTGGTTTTTCGCAAAGTGGGCGGGCGTTATGTCTTCGATCATATGACGCTTGACATGGTGTAGGTGAAGCCGGTGGTCGTGGTGAACGGGGGAGCCGCTTCCACAGGACTCCCCGGTTTCCTTCCCCCACTTCTTTTTGACCTTGGCCCCGTTTGAATCACCCCGGCTTTTCCGGAGACTCGGTTAGTTGAGTGCGCCGACCGGATCGACGGCCTGGGCGCGGTGATACTGCTCTTCGTACTCCGCCGGCGAGTCCCCAACTCCCCCCGGTCACGATCGGATAGCAGCGGCCGGGCGGCCTTGACCGCGCCTGGCAGGGCGTCAACTTCGAGGGATGCGAAACATCGTTCTTGCGGCGTTGTTCGTCGCCGCCTGTACTCGGCCCGGCACCACCGCGCGCACCGCCGACCTCGGCACCCCGCGCCGGCTTCCCACCGGTGCCACCCTTGACCCTGCGGGGCGCACCACCGACCTCGGCCCGTATCCCTTCTCGATGATTGCGGCGCCCGGGGGCCAGCGGCTGGTGGCGCTGCTCGCCGGATACCGCGCCAACGGTGTCCAGGTCATCGATCCCGGAACCGGTGCCGTCACCCAGACGCTGCCGCAGCCCGCGGCGTTCGTAGGGTTGGCATTTGACTCCGCCGGTCGATTGTATGCATCGGGCGGCAACCGCGATCTGATTTATGTCTATCAGTGGAGCAACAACTCCCTGTCGCTCGGCGATTCGATCACGCTCGAGGCGCACCGCCCGCGTCAGGATGGGACCGGATACCCGGCCGGTATCGCTCTCTCGCGCGATGGCGCCACGATGTATGTCGCCGAGAATCTCGACGATTCGCTCGCGGTGGTGGATCTCACCACGAAGCGGGTGGTGCAGCGGGTTGCCGCAGGCCGGTATCCCTACGGCGTCGCGGTGGCCGGCGACGGCAGTGTCTACGCCAGCGCGTGGGGCGGCGTCGCGATCCGCCGGTGGCGGCCGGTCGACGGCAGGCTGCACGCCGATGCCACCATTCCTGTCGCCCGGCATCCCTCCTCGCTGCTGCTGAACGCCGATGGATCGCGGCTCTTCGTCGCCTCGGCGAGCACCGACCGGATCAGCGTGGTCGACACCCGGCGCAACGCGGTCATCGCGGTGCTGGCCGACACGATTGCGCACGCGCCCGGCGAAGGCAGCACCCCGATCGCCCTCCTTCTCGGGCCCGATGGCCGGCATCTCTTCGTCGCGGAAGCCGACAACAACGCGGTAGCGGAGTTCGAGCTGTCGGTCGCGACATCCGGCGTGACCGGCGCGGCTGGCACGGATCGACTGTTGGGCCGGATCCCGGTCGGCTGGTACCCGAGTGCGCTGGCCATTCGCGGCGACACGCTGCTGGTGGCCAACGCGAAGGGGCGAGGCACCGGGCCCAACGGCACCAACGGGCCGGGCCCTGGCGCCAGACCGGGCCGGAAGCCCACCGAGCTCGGCTACACGCTGGGGCAGCTCACCGGCACATTGTCGGCCGTTCCGCTCGCCGGCATCGACCTCGCCGCGACGTCGCGGCGGGTTGCGCGCGCCAACGGTTGGGACAAGGCCGTGGGTCGCGGCGATTACCCGCCGTTCACGCACGTGATCTACGTGATCAAGGAGAACCGCACCTACGATCAGATGTTCGGCGACCTGTCACAGGCCGACGGCGACACGTCGCTGGTGTTCTTCGGACGGGACGTGACACCGAATCATCACGCCCTGGCCGAGCGGTTCGGCATCTTCGACCGCTTCTTCACCAACGCCGAGGTCAGTGCCGACGGCCACAACTGGTCGACCGGCGCGTACACCACCGATTACGTGCAGAAGACCGTGCCGCTCAACTATGGCGGCAAGGGTCGGAGCTACGATTACGAGGGCGAGAATCGCGGCGTCCGCCCCGCTCCCGGCGAGGACGCCGCCGAACCGGCCAACGGCTATCTCTGGGACCTCGCCCAGCGTCGCGGGATCTCCTTCCGCAACTTCGGCGAGTTCGTCGCCGATCCGGACAAGGCCGCCCTGTCGCGCGGCTACCAGGGCCTCAAGCCGTTTCTCGACGCCCACACCGATTCGGCGTTTCCGGGTTTCGATCTCGACATCCCTGACCAGCACCGCGCGGATGAGTGGCTCAAGCAACTCGCCGGATGGGTGACATCGGGATCGATGCCGGCGCTGCAGATCCTCCGTCTCCCCAACGATCACACCAAAGGCGGCAGCGGCGGCGCGCTCTCGCCGCGGGCCTACGTCGCCGACAACGATCTGGCGCTCGGGCGGGTGATCGAGGGGTTGTCGCGCAGCGTGTTCTGGAAGAACACCGTGGTGTTCGTGCTCGAGGACGATTCCCAGAACGGCCCCGACCACGTCGATTCGCATCGCTCGCCGCTGTTGATCATTTCGGCGTACAATCGGCCCCACGTCTGGCATCGCTTCGGCAACACCACCGATGTGATCGAGACCATCGAGGAAATCCTTACCCTCGGCCATCTGTCGCAGTTCGACGCCTTCGGCCGCCCGTTCCGCGGCATCTTCGCGTCGACCCCCGATCTCACGCCCTGGCGGGTGCTCACTCCGAAGACACCGCTCGACGAACGCAACCCGCGCAACACGCCGGCGGCGCGCGCATCGGCGCGGCTCGACTTCCGGCTCGAGGATCTGGCCGACGACGACACCTTCAACCGGATTCTCTGGCAGATGATGAAGGGCGACAGACCCTACCCGGCACCGAAAGTTCTGTCAGGACCGACTCGCGGAGAGTGACCGGCGCTCGCGGCGACGATCAGGGGCCGATGTCGGGTTCCGGCGGCGGAAGGTTGCGCCGTCGCGGCGGCCCCTGCAGCGTGACCGCCGGAGCGGACACGATCGCGAACAGGTCGCTCGTCGACATCGCCGCCGTCGCCGTGCGCCAGTTGTAGGTGCCCGACCCGAACGACGCTCCGGATATCCAGAGAGTGACCCGCGTAGCATGGGGATCGGCGTACAGCGTCGACCGGTATACCACGTCACTGAACGCCGGTATCACGCCCGACCGCACTACGGGTGACGGATAGACCGTCCAGCTTATGCCGTCGCTGCTCCGCGCCAGATACACTGCGTCTGTGACGCAGGTGCTTCCTGGCGGATAGGTGTTATACAGCGCCCAGTATTCGGCTCGGGCCGGAATCCATCGGACATCGATGTGCCAGACCAGCTCGCCCGGCTGCACCAGGTCGACCAGTTCGGGAGCCGACCAGTTCACGCCGTCCGCCGAGGTACGCCGCTCGACCGTGGTCATCTGGGCGCTGCATCCCTGGCTGCCGGAATTGACCGACCACATCTGCCAGGGCGGCGCCCCGTCCGCGCCACCGCGAACGACGGCCGGTGACACCACCTCGTGGCTCGGCGCCGTGACGACGGTAACGGCCGAATCCCAGTGGATTCCGTCGCGGCTGCGAATCAGTTTGATCACGTTCTGCGAAGTCAGCGATAGCACGGCGCGATAGTAGAGCCAGAGCTGCTGGTTGCTGTCGATCACCAGTTCGGGGTCGGAGAGATAGGCGTTGTCGGGCGGCAATGCGACGGGATTGGCTGCCCCATGCGGCAGCATCCAGTTGCCGGCATCGTGGCTGTGGTAGATCGACGGATTCTCGAACGCCGAGGCGCCCCACGGATAGGGCGTGATTCCCAGCCAGAAGCCGGTCGCGCTGCCGTGTCCGCGCGCGACG
>JBOHRZ010000234.1:0-4986 GCA_050732975.1 Gemmatimonadales bacterium | reverse complement strand
GGGCAGACTTGATCGCCCGGTGGGGTCCGTCCAAGTTGCTTCCCGCGCAACCGCGCTGGACAGGTGTCCGAGTGGCTGAAGGAGCCGGTCTCGAAAACCGGTATACCGGTAACGGTATCGAGGGTTCGAATCCCTCCCTGTCCGCTGAGCAGCTCCGGGGTTCACGCTCCGCCGTTCCATCCGACATCTATGGTCGAACTGCACGACATCCGGAAGGTCTACGAAGGGCCGCCGCCGGTGACCGCGCTGGACGGCATATCGCTGTCCGTGCCCGCCGGGATGATCTACGGGCTCCTCGGGCCCAACGGCGCAGGGAAAACCACCGCGATCGGTGTCTGCACCACCAAGGTGCGGGCCACGTCGGGAACGGCGACGGTCGACGGGCTCGACGTCGGGCGTGACGCCGTCGCGGTCCGGCGCAAGATCGGCGTTGCCGCCCAGGCGATCACCCTTGATCGCTCCTGCACCGTTGCGGAGAACATCTACTATCACTGCCGGTACTTCGGCGCATCGCGGTTGGACGCGAGGCAACGCACCGCGGAGCTGCTGGAGAAGTTTCTGATCGCCGACCGCCGTGACGCGATGCCCAATCAGCTCTCCGGCGGCCTGGCGCAACGGGTGCAGCTGGCGCGTGCGATCGCGCATCGGCCCAGCGTGCTCTTTCTCGATGAACCCACCGCCGGGCTCGACCCGCAGAGCCGCCTCGCGCTCTGGGATCTGGTGGCTGAACTGCGCCGGGAGGGCCTCACGGTGGTGCTCACCACGCACTATATGGAGGAAGCCGACCAGCTCTGCCAGCGGCTCGCCATCGTCGACCATGGCCGGATTCTCGCCGAAGGGACACCGGAGCAGCTCAAACAGCAGTCGGGTGGAACCGCCGTGGTCGATGTCGCGCTTGCCGCCGACCGGGAAGCGGCCCGCGCCGCGCTGGAAGGCGTCGCCGGAGTGCGCGACGTGCAGGACACCGAACGCGGGCTGCGGGTGATGGTGTCGGCCGATCCCGGCGCGGTGTCGCGGGTCGTCACCCGCGTCGTCGATCATCACCTGATCGATCTCAAGGTCGTCGAGCCGTCGCTGGAGACGGTGTTCATCCGCCTGACCGGGAGAGATCTTCGTGAGTGATCGCCGCTCGATCGCCGCCTCGGTGCTGGGGCTCTGGGCCCGCGACTTCCGGGTGCTCCGGCGCGAATGGCTGCCCTTCGCGTTGCGCACCATCATGAACCCGTTCCTGACGGTGTTCGTGTTCACGTATGTGCTGCCGCGCAGCGGGCAGCATCTCCCGGTCGCGGCCGGGGCGATGAATTTTGCCACGGTGCTGGTGCCGGGACTGGTCGCCGTAGCGATGGTCTTCACGTCGATCGCGGCAGTGGCACTGCCGCTGTCGATCGAGCTCGGCGCCACCCGCGAGATCGAGGATCGTGTCCTGGCGCCGATTCCGCTGATGACCGTACCGCTCGCCAAGGTCGCCTTCGGGGCCTTCCAGGGTCTCCTTGCCGGGGCGGTGATCTTTCCGATCATTACCGCGCTGCCGGCTACCGCGGTTCACATTCGCGTCGCCAGCGGCGTGATGTTGGCGATCATGCTGATGCTCTCGAGCTGGACCGCGGCGTCGCTGGGGCTCTTTCTCGGCACCGCGGTGCGTCCGCAGCACATCGGTCTCATGTTTGCCGTGATCCTGACGCCGATCATGTTCCTCGGGTGCGTCTACTATCCCTGGGCGTCTCTCGGCGCGATCAAGTGGCTGCAGGTGCTGGTGCTTATCAACCCGCTGGTGTACATGAGCGAGGGACTGCGGATCGCGCTCACGCCGGACGTACCGCACCTGCCGGCGATCGCGGCGGTGCTCATGCTGACGCTGCTCGCAACTCTGCTCACGACCGCCGGCGTGCGCGGCTTTCGGCGCCGCGTGGTGGTGTAGGCCGACGCACTTCCCAGGAGCACCTTGGATGCCGACGAAGCGCCACCCACTGACGCCTGCTCGATACCTTGCGTCGGTCCCCGCCGATCAGCGCCCGGCGCTGACCGCGGCCTACCGCGTGGTGCACGACGCGATGCCCGACGGATTCGCCGAGGGGATGCAATGGGGGATCGTGTCGTGGTACGTCCCCGATGCGATCCTGTCCGGCACCTACAACGGGCAGCCGCTAACCTACGCTGCGCTCGGCGCGAAGAAGAACTACTGTACGCTGCATCTCATGGGCGCGTATGGTAACGCCGGGCTTGCGGCACGACTTCGCGACGGCTTCCGGGCCGCCGGTAAGAAGCTCGACATGGGAAAGGCGTGCATCCGCTTCCGGACCGCGGACGATCTCGCCCTCGAGGTGATTACCGGTGTGGTGGCCGCCGTTCCGATGCGGAAATACGTCGAGCTGTACCACCAGAGTCGGCGACTGACCGGCTCGGGCCGCCGCGACGCGGCGCGGCGCGCGAAGAAGGCGGCGCCGGCGAAGCGCCGCACTACGGCTGGCGCGAAACCGGCGCGGCGTCGAACCGGCGGATGAAGCCGATCGCGGCGCGTACGGCGGCCATGTAGAACCCCGGCATCAGCCGGTCGGCGCTGTCGCTGGGCCGATGGTAGTCGGGGTGATCCTCCTCCCCGAAGTACACGAACGGAATTCCGGCGGCGAAGAACGCCGCTTGGTCCGACTGGCCCGTCCAGTCGTCGTGAACCCGGTCGCCGGGCACGTCGTGGCCGATGATCAGCTTGAGACCGGCACACGCCGCCGTGGCCTCCACCGCCGGCCGCAGCGCGGGAAACCGATTCGGCCCGGCGGCATACAGCTCGCCATTCGCGTTGCGGCCGACCATGTCGAGGTTGACGTCGATCAGCATGTTCGCCAGCGGGACCGGCGGCTTCGCGACCAGCGCCCGGCTGCCGAGGTCGCCTTCCTCCTCGCCGTCGAATGCCACGAACAGCAGCGAATGCGCCGGCGGCTGCGCCACGAAGTGGCGTGCGATCGCAAGCAGGCCCGCGGCGCCGGACCCATTGTCGTCGGCGCCATTGTAGATCGAGTCGCCGGCCACCGGCGGGCCGACGCCGAGATGATCGTAATGTGCGCTCACGACGATCCATGACTCAGGCGCTGTCCGGCCGCGAATCACGCCGACGACGTTGGCTCCGTGCAGATCTCCGGCTGGGAACGGCGCCACTCGGCCGCCGCCGGCGATCCCCAGTCCGATCACGTCGAACTGCGTGGCGAGAAAGTCACGCGCCATCGCACCGCCCGGCGTTCCCAGGCGGCGTCCCTTCATCGAATCGTCCGCCAGTCGGAAGACGTCGCCAAGGACGCGAACCGAGTCGATCGCAACCGGCGAGCAACCCGATTGGGCCTGGGCGGTGCGGGCTGCCGTTGTCGTCACCGCGATCGCGAGGAGAACGGCGGCGAGACGCACTGCATGTTGCGGCTCAGAAGAGGCGCATGACCACATAGATCACCAGACCGGCGAGTCCGCCGACAAGGGTACCGTTGAAGCGAATGAACTGCAGGTCGCGCCCCACGGCCAGCTCGATGCGCGTCGCGGCGACCACGGGGTCCCAGTCGCGCACCGTTGCGGCGATAAGGTCGGCCACTTCCTGCCGGTACTGTTCCAGCAGTGATGCCACCACGTCGATCACGAAGGTATCGACGTCGGCTCGCAGTTCGGCGTTGTCGGCGAGTGCCTGGGCCAGGGCACCGAGCGCGTCCTCGAGCGGCGCCAGCGAGGCGTGCTCCGGATCGACGCGATACCGTTCGGCCGCGAGCCGGATCCGATCCCACACCGACGACACCAGATCCTCGACGACGGGATGGCCGATGAGTTCGTGCTTGAGGCGTTCGGTGCGCGAGATCAGCTCCGGCGACGACTTGAGGCGCTGGATGAACTCGCGGACCGCCAGGTCGAACCGGTCGCGGACGGGGTGAGCGGGATCGGCCGCGACCTCGCTGAGGAAGCGCCGCACGCCCGTGATGATGCGCGCCGCGATCGCGTCGCGTACCCCGAGCGGAAGCCAGCGCGGACTTTCGGCTCGCACCTTGTCGTGGATCAGGTCGCGCGAATCGTCGATCGCGGTGCCGATCAGTCGCGTCGCTTCGTCGAGGAGTTCCTGGGGACGGCCGTCGGCGGCGGCGATGCTGAGCACGTCGCTCACCAGCGGCGCGAGCTGCATCGACTCCAGCCGCGATACCGCGCTGCGTTGCACGAACTCCCGCACCTGCTCGTCCGGAAGCGCCTCGACCGCGCGCGCCAGCCCGCCGGCGAGCTGGCGGGCCAGCATGGTCCGCTGCTCCGGCTCGGCGAGCCACGCGCCCAGGCGCGCGGCCGGGTGCAGGCTGGCGAGCCGCACATCGAGCACCGCTCGCGACAGGAAATGGTTCTGGACGAAATTGCCGAGGATCCTGCCGACCCGGTCCTTCTGGGTCTGGAGGATCGCGGTATGCGGGATCGGGAGTCCGAGCGGACGGCGGAAGAGCGCCGTCACGGCAAACCAGTCGGCAAGCCCGCCGACCAGCGACGCTTCGGCTGTCGCGCGCAGGTATCCAAGCCACGGGTGTTGCGGTTCGTACAGGTGCGCCAGCACGAACACCACGAGCGCGAACGCCAGCAGCCCGGACGCCACGAGTTTCATGCGCCGGAGCGCGATGCGCCGGGACTGCTCGTCGAGCGATGGCGCCGTCATCTATATTCCGCCGCCCGAGGACAGGTGCTCGAGCGGTTGAAGAGGCACGCCTGGAAAGCGTGTAGGCGGCGTGAGCCGTCTCGAGGGTTCGAATCCCTCCCTGTCCGTTGCCGTGTTCCGTCGCGCGATCAATGCCAGCGCCAGGTCAGGGCGCCTTCGGCAGCCGCTGGAAGAGCGGCAGATACTTCCCGTAGCCTTCGCTGGCGAGACGATTGACCGGTATGAACCGCAGCGCCGCCGAATTGATGCAGTAACGCAAACCCGTCGGCGCCGGCCCGTCGTCGAAGACATGCCCCAGGTGCGAGTTCGCGTGGGACGACCGGACTTCG
>JBOHRZ010000233.1:0-5071 GCA_050732975.1 Gemmatimonadales bacterium | reverse complement strand
GTGTCACGCTTGCGGCGCACACGCTGACGATCTGGAGCACCAAGGTGCGCTTCATCGGTGCCGGCGCCATCGGCATCTCGGCGATCTACACGCTGGCTCGGCTGGCCCGACCGGTAGTCGGCGGGCTGGTGAGCACGCTCGCCGCCGCACGCAGCGGCGGTGTGCGCGACGATCGCGACCGGGATCTCGCCCCGGCATGGATCGTCGGACTGACCGTTGCGTGCCTGGCACTCACGGCGTGGCTGTCGTTCGCCTTCGCCCGCGGAACGGCGCTGGCGCCGCATGCCTGGTCGCTCACGCTGATCGCGGTGCCGTTCGTACTGCTGGGCGGCTTCGTGATCGCGGGGATCTGCGGCTACATGGCCGGGTTGATCGGTGCGTCCAACAGCCCCATCTCCGGCGTGGGCATTCTGTCGATCGTGGTGTGCGCGTCGATGCTGGCGATGGCGGTGGCGCCGACGGGGGTGACGCGCGCGCCACTGGTGGCGCTGGCGCTGTTCATCACCGCAATCGTCTTTGCCTGTGCCACGATTTCCAACGACAATCTGCAGGATCTCAAGACCGGGCAACTGGTCGGCGCCTCACCGATGCGGCAGCAGATCGCATTGATCGTGGGGGTCGGTGCCGGGGCAGCGGTGATTCCCGTCGTACTCAACCTGCTGGCGAAGGCCTACGGATTCGCCGGGGCCGCCAACGTCGGCGTACTGGCGCCGAATCCGCTGCCGGCGCCGCAGGCGACGCTGATCTCGGCGCTGGCAGAGGGCGTCATCGGCGGCAACCTCGACTGGAAGATGATCGGCATCGGCGGGCTGGTCGGGGTGGGACTGATTCTGCTCGACGAGACACTCGGCGGCTTGAAGAAGCTGCGCATTCCGCCGCTCGCGGTGGGCATCGGCATCTACCTGCCGATGTCGGCGACCTTCGCGGTGGTCACCGGCGCGCTGGTGTCGCACTGGTATCGCCGCCGGATTCGCACCGCGCCCGACCCGGGCCGCGCCGAGCGTCTCGGCACCCTGGTGGCATCGGGACTGATCGTGGGCGAGAGCGTCTGGGGCGTGCTCAACGCGGGACTGATCGTTGCCTTGGCGACCGACGCGCCCATCGCGCTGGTGCCGGCGAGTTTCGCGCCGGCGCCTTGGCTCGGGCTCGCGGGTTTTGTGGGAGTGATCATCTGGCTGTACGGCTGGATGCTGCGGAAGGCGGCCGTGGTGGGCCGCCCCGCGTAGTGTCGCGGGATCGACGCACCAGGCGATGAGGGTGGCGGTTTGGTTCGCCTGCGCGGAAGAACGCGAAAGCAAGGACACTCGGTCACTCTGAAGATGAGGTGACGGACGTGACCGAGGCGACGGAGGAGAGCCCTCCGTCGCCTTCGTCTCCTCCCTCGCCTCGCGCATTCGTCACTGCTGCAATTGCGCCAGCGCCACGCGCCATTCCGCATTGGCCGCATTCCAGCTCACCCGATACGCCGACGGGTAATACCCGGCGATGCTGTGCTGGCTGGCGGGAACAACCGGAATCAGGTCATCGGGATTGGTGAGGAGATATGCGCGGGCCACCATCGGCTCGATGAACGTGAATTGCCCGTTCCATGAGCCGTTGATCAACGTCCGTGTGAACGGCTGGCCGTGGAACTCCGCCGCGGTCGAGTCGGTCCAGTGCAATCCCATGTGCGGCACGACGTTGGCCGGCGGATCGTTCACATAGTTGGCGGCACGGAACGGGGCGGCCGGAAGATTGGCCGCGTCGGCGCCGAACGCCGGATCACTGGGGTCGATGGCGTTCTTCTCCTGGAGCGAAATCATGTAGAAGTGGACGTCGAAGTGGGGCACCGTGTAGATCATCGCCGGCGGGTGCCCGGTCGGATTCCAATTGAGCCCGATGACCTGGAATTGCGTCGGATTGGTGGCCGGCAACGGCACGAGATACTCGTAGCCGCCCATCTTCGGCGTCGCGGGCAGGCTATCGAGCGCCCCCTGACTCAGGGCCACGCCGAGCTCGGTGGGCTTGCCATTCTCCGTGACGAGATACGACCGCGCCGTGCCGTTGCCCACCGCGACGGTCGATCCGTATTGCGTTGATGACTGCGGCGTCGTATTGGCCGGGCTCCCTGAGCACGCCAGGAGCGTGACGCCCAGCACCGCGGTCGCTACGTGCGCCGCCGTTTGAGGAACTGCACCTGCTCGCTGTGACCGCATGACCGCCTCCTCGAGACCGACTGGCGCGACAGCCGGATGGACATTCCGGACCCGGGTCGGCCGCCGGGACCCGCGCCAGATTGGGCCCTTCGGCGGCAGGATGTCACTCAAATGTCGTTGTGACACTTGAGTGCCATCGAGGATGAACCTATCTTCCGGCTTGACACTGTCAAGAGGTGGCGTGGCACCCACACGAACGCAATTGCCAGCCGGCGCCATGAACGGCGCCCGGGGCGACGGGCAGAAGCGGCGCACCCGCGCCGCGATCCTGGCGGGCGCGGCCCGATTGCTGGCTGCCGGCCGCACTCCTACGGTCGCCGAAGCCGCCGACGCGGCCGATGTGTCGCGCCGGACGGCGTATCGCTATTTCCCGACCCAGGATCAACTACTGGTCGAGGCGGCGCTTGAGGCGCTCCGGCCCGAGGTCGAGAGATCGCTCTCGGCGGCGCTCCCGGATGTGACCGGCACCGGCACCGGCGACGACGTCGCCCTTGCGGTCGCGCGCCTCGACGCCGCGGTGCGCGTAATGCACCGGCTGGCGCTCGCCAACGAGCCGCTGCTGAGAACCATGATTCGCCTGACCACCGGCCAGGTATCCAGAACACGCCCGCCGCGCGGCTTCCGGCGCATCGACTGGATCCGCTCGGCGGTGGCGCCGGTCAAGGCGCGGCTCGGCCCGCGCCGGTTCGAGCGACTGGTGTCTGCCCTGGCCTCGTGCGTCGGGATGGATTCACTGTTCGTGTTGCAGGATGTCCGCGGTTTGACGGCGACCGCGGCCGAGGGCGTCACGCGATGGATGGCGCGGGCGTTGCTCGAACACAGCGTGGCCGAAGCGGAATCGACCGATGGACACCGACGAACAGCGCGTTCGTGACGTCATCGCGGCGCAGGTGGCCGCGTGGAACCGGGGCGATGCCGAGGGGTACGCAGCGGCCTGCCTGCCGGACGTCGGCTTCACCAACATCCTCGGCATGCGATGGGACACCCGGGACGGCAATGTCACGCGCCACGCCGCGATGTTCCGGACGGCGTTCGCCGGCAGTCACCTGACCATCGTCATCGAGCGGTTGCTGATGGTCGGCGATGGCGCCGCGGTGGCGGAACTTCTCACCACACTCACCGGATTCCGCGGGCTGCCGCCGGGGATCCGCGCCGCCGATGACGGCAGCCTCCGCACCCGGATGCTGGAGGTGTTCGTGAAGCGCGACAGTCAGTGGTGGATGGCTGTGTGCCACAATACGGCGGTGATCTCGGACGAATGAGGAGTTCGGGAATGATGAATCAGGGCGCTCCGGGTTGCCGTGCCTCGCTGGTGTCCCGCTCCGGCGCGGAGTAGGTTCACCAAACCATGCCGGCACTTCAAGATCAGCTCCAGACCGCGCTCGGCGATCGCTACATGGTTGAGCGGGAGGTCGGCCGCGGCGGCATGGCCACCGTCTATCTCGCCAAGGACCTCCGCCACAATCGCGACGTGGCGCTCAAGGTCCTGCACCCCGAGCTGGCTCTGAGCCTCGGGCCGGAGCGCTTCCTGCGCGAAATCCAGATCGCGGCTCGACTGCAGCACCCGCACATCGTGCCCTTGTACGACTCGGGGCGGGCCGGCGAGCTGCTGTACTATGTCATGCCGTTCATCGAGGGCGAATCGCTGCGCCAGCGTCTGGAGCGCGCCGGGACGCTGCCGCTCGAAGACGCCGTTCGCATGGGGCGCGGCATTGCCACGGCGCTCGACTACGCCCACCGGCACGGCGTGGTGCACCGGGACATCAAGCCCGAGAACGTCATGCTGTACGAAGGGGAGGCGCTGGTCACCGACTTCGGCATCGCCAAGGCGATCAGCGCCGCGGCGGCGAAGTCCCTTACCCAGACCGGCTCGGCGATCGGTACGCCGAGCTACATGAGTCCCGAGCAGGCCGCCGGCGAGGCCACCGTCGATGCGCGAAGCGACATCTACTCCCTCGGCGCGGTGCTCTACGAGATGATCACCGGTTCGGCGCCGTTCGTCGGTCCGACCGTGCAGGCCATCATCACGAAGCTGTTTACCGATCCGGTGCGGCCGGTGCGCGAGCAGCGCCAGGATGCGCCGGAATGGCTCGATTCGGCGGTGATCAGGGCGCTGGCCAAGGAACCCGCGGCGCGCTTCGCCACGGCAGGCCAGTTCTCCCAGGCCCTCATCTGGCCCACCGGCACCAGCACGCCGGTCGGCCAGCCGGCCGGCGCGGTGAAGTCGATCGCGGTTCTGCCGTTCGTCAACATGAGCGCCGACCCGGAGAACGAGTATTTCACCGACGGGATCGCCGAGGAGATCATCAACGCCCTCTCCAAGATCCAGTCCCTGCGCGTGGCGTCGCGGACCTCTGCCTTCACGTTCAAGGGCAAGAACGAAGACATCGGCGAGATCGGTCGCAAACTCAAGGTCGCCACGGTGCTGGAGGGAAGTGTCCGCAAGGCCGGTAACAAGCTGCGGGTCACCGCGCAGCTGGTGAACGTGGTCGACGGGTACCATCTCTGGTCGGAGCGCTACGACCGGCAACTGGAGGATGTCTTCGAGATCCAGGATGAGATTGCCGGCAATATTGTGCGGGCGCTGCGCGTGGTGCTCAGCGACGAGGAGAAGCGCGCCATCGAGAAGGCGCCCACCGAAAACGTGGAAGCCTACGACTACTACCTGCGCGGCCGGCAGTTCTTTCATCAGTTCCGCCGGGCCGGGATCCAGTTCGCCCGCCGGATGTTCGAACGGGCCATCGAGACCGATCCGCGGTTCGCTCTGGCCTACGCCGGCATCGCCGATTCGTGCTCCTTTCTCTACATGTACTGGGACGGCAGCAATTCCAACCTTGAAAGCGCCGATTCGGCGTCGCGCAAGGCGCTGGAACTCG
>JBOHRZ010000232.1:0-5079 GCA_050732975.1 Gemmatimonadales bacterium | reverse complement strand
TTCGCGGCGTGGGAGGCCGACCGCCGCCTGGCGGCATGGGAAGCGCTGCGCGCCGCGGGCGACACCATGCCGCTGGCGCCGGCACACGAGAGCGTGCTCGACCCGCGGCCGATGTCACGGGCCCGCCGCGTGCTGCTCGACTATTTCGCCAATGGATTCTGCCTCGACGGCCATCCGATGGAGGCGCTGCGGAAGCGGCTCGACCAGCTCGGCGTCGAGGACTGCGCGTCAATGGCGAAGGTGCGGCACGGCGAGCAGGTGCTGGTGGCAGGGTTGCTGATCGCGCGGCAGCGGCCCGAGACTGCCAACGGCACCGTATTCCTGCTGCTGGAGGACGAGCACGGCCACATCAACGTGATCGTGCCGGTGACGATCGCCGGCAAGGATCGCGACGCCGTGAAGCACGCGATGGTGATCATGGTGCTGGGGCGTGTGGAGTGGAGCGGGCCGGTGCAGCAGATCGTCGGCAGCCGGTTCCAGGCGTTGCAGGTCGAGGGGTTGACGCATCGGAGCCGGGATTTCAGATAACAAGGAGAACGAGGAGACCAAGGGGACGAAGGAGAGGGAGGAGAGAGACGTAGGAGACGAAGGAGACGGAGGAGAGCGCGCGGCGCGCGACTATCGTTCGGGGCATGCCGCCCACGCGATCCGGGTCTCCCCCGCCCCGCCCCACCCGGGCCGACCTGGAGGCCGCGCGCGACCGCACGATTCGCGACGTCATCGCGCCCGGGCTCACTGTGTTGTTCTGCGGTATAAACCCCGGACTCTATTCCGGGGCGACAGGTCACCATTTCGCCCGGCCGGGGAATCGGTTCTGGGCGGCACTGCACGCCGCCGGCTTCACACCGCGAACGCTACACCCATGGGAGGAGCGCGAGCTGCTGCGCTACGGCGTCGGGATCACCAACATGGTGGCGCGGACGACGGCAACGGCGGGCGAACTCGACAGGAGTGAATTCCAGGCCGGTCGGCGACGGCTCGAGCGCAAGGTGCGGAAGTACCGGCCAGCGTGGCTCGCTGTGGTGGGTATCGGCGCGTATCGCGAAGCATTCGGACGACCGAAGGCCGTGATCGGCGAACAGGAAGAGCGGATCGACGCGATCAGAATCTGGGTGCTGCCCAATCCGAGCGGGCTCAACGCGAATCACCAGGCGGCCGATCTGGCGCGGCTGTTCCACGCCCTCCACCGAGCCGCACACTCGCGCTGACGCACACCGAGATCCTCCTCCGTCTCCTCTGTCTCTTACGTCGCTCTCCTTCGTCTCCTCCGTCGCCTTGGTCGCCTTCCTCTCGAGCTCCTACGGCGCCAACGCCCGGATCCTGACCTGCTCCTGCAGCTTCGCGCCGAACTCCGCCACCGGCATCACCTCCTGCTTGTTCCCCGCTCCGCGTACCCGGACGGCGACGGTTCCGGCGTCCGCCTCGCGCTGGCCGACCACCGCCATGTAGGGAACCTTCATCAGCTCGCCGTCGCGGATCCGGTAGCTCAGGGTGTCGTTGCGATCGTCGAGATGGGCGCGCAGCCCCGCGTCGCGGAGCTGCTGCGTGATGACGCGCGCCGCCTCCTCCTGCGTATCACTGATCGGCAGCACCCGCACCTGTTCCGGTGAAAGCCACAACGGAAACGCCCCGGCAAAGTGCTCGATCAGGATGGCGATAAACCGTTCGAACGAGCCGCTCACCGCGCGATGGATCACCACCGGGCGGTGCACGGTGTTGTCCTCACCGACGTAGGTGAGATCGAATCGCTCCGGAGCGTTGTAGTCGAGCTGAATGGTGCCCAACTGCCACTTGCGGCCGATGGCGTCCTCGACATCGAAGTCGATCTTGGGGCCGTAGAATGCGCCGTCGCCGGGCTTGAGTTCGTACGCCTGGCCGGTCGCTTCGAGAGCGTGGCGCAGGGCGCGTTCCGCTTCCTCCCAGAGCTGGTCGTTGCCGATCCGTTCCGGCGGCCGCGTGGCAAACTTGAGCGTCGCCTTGAGCCCGAACGTCTGGTAGTACTTGAGGATGAACTGCGTCAGCCGGTGCACCTCGGCCTGGATCTGCCGCTCCATCAGGAAGATGTGACAGTCGTCCTGCTGGAACTGGCGCACCCGGGTCAATCCCGACAGCGCGCCGGTCACTTCGTTGCGGTGCAGCACGTCGTAGGTGCAGAAGCGAAGCGGCAGCTCCTTGTACGAGTGCTTCTTCGCCTGGTAGAGCAGGTAGTGCGACGGACAGTTCATCGGCTTGAGCGAGAAATCGTGTTCCCCGCTCTCCCGATCGAGCACCAGGAACATGTTCTCGCGGTATTTCCCCCAGTGGCCGGAGATCTCCCAGAGGCCCTTGTTGTACAGCAGCGGAGTGCGGACCTCCTGATAGCCGTCGCGGTGCAACTCGCGGAGGTAGCCATTCACCTCGTTGATCAGCACGGTGCCACGGTCGGTCCAGAACGCGGCACCGGGCGAGAACGGGTGAAAGAGGAAGAGATCGAGGTGCTTCCCCACCACGCGATGATCGCGCTTCTTCGCTTCCTCGAGGCGGAAGAGATGCCGCTCGAGATCTTCCTTCCTGAAGAACGCGGTGCCGTAGATCCGTTGCAGCATCTGCCGGTTCGAGTCGCCTCGCCAGTATGCCCCGGCACCCGAGAGCAACTTGAAGAATTTGAGCTTGCCGGTGCTCGGCACGTGCGGCCCACGGCAGAGGTCGGTGAACGGCCCGTCGGTGTAGACGGTGATCGTTTCGTCCGGGCCGAGCTCGCTGATCCGTTCGAGCTTGAGAGGATCGTCGGCGAAGCGGTGGTTGGCTTCGTCGCGGGTCACCACCTCGCGGACGAACGGGTAGTCGTTGGCGGCGACCGTCGCCATCCGTTCCTCGATCGCCTCGAGGTCTTCGGGAGTAAACGGCCGCGGCACATCGAAGTCGTAGTAGAACCCCTCCTCGATCGCCGGTCCGAAGCCGATTCCCGCGTGGGGAAAAACCTCCCGCACGGCGGTGGCAAGGATGTGCGCGGCGGAATGTCGCAGCACTTCTAGGGCCTCCGGGTCACGGTCCGTCAGAATGGCGACGTCGCTGCCGTCGGCGAGCGGCCGGCCGAGATCCTGGACGCGACCGTTGACGCGGGCCGCCACCGCGGCCCGGGCGAGTCCGGGGCCGATCTGCGCCGCAAGCTGTCCGGCGGTAGTCCCCTCGGGGACTTCCCGGACCGAGCCGTCGGGGAGCTTGACGTGCATCGTGGCAGGCATCGGTCTCCTTCGCGGGGATTCGCACCGCCCGAGCCCTCTCGGCTCCATGCGGTGGCCAAGTAGTTTATCACCATGACCGGCACGAACCCACCGCTGGATCCGCAGTTCGATCCCCATGCGATCGAGTCGCCGCTCTACGCCTGGTGGGGCACCCAGGGTCTGTATCGGGTCCCGGCCGACGCTCCCGGTTCGCCGTACGTCATCCAGATGCCGCCGCCCAACGTGACCGCGGTATTGCATGCCGGGCACGGCCTCACCTATACCATCCAGGACGTGCTGATCCGGTTCGAACGGATGCGCGGCCGCAAGGCGCTCTGGGTTCCGGGAACCGACCATGCCGGCATCGCCACGCAGAACGTGGTCGAGAAGCTCCTGGCCCGGCGTGGTGAGACCCGGTTCGACGTGGGCCGCGATGCATTCGTCGATCATGTCTGGGCGTTCGTGCGCGAGACGGGCAGCACGATTCTCGACCAGCTCAAGGCCCTGGGCGCGAGCTGCGACTGGTCGCGAGCATACTTCACGCTCGACGCCGGGCTGTCGCGCGCAGTGCGCGAGGTGTTCGTGCGGCTGTACGAGAAAGGGCTCATCTACCGCGGCAAGTACATCATCAACTGGTGCCCGCGCTGCCTGACGGCGCTCTCGAACGAAGAAGTCGAACGGGAGGAGCGCGGCGGCAACCTGTGGCACCTGCAATATCCGCTGGCCGACGGGAGCGGGTCGATCACCGTCGCGACCACGCGTCCCGAGACCATGCTGGGCGACACCGCGGTGGCGGTGCATCCCGCTGACGAGCGCTACGCGGCAATGATCGGGAAGACGCTGCGGCTACCGCTCACCGAGCGACTGATCCCGGTGATTGCCGACGACGCGATCGATCCGGAGTTCGGCACCGGCGCCGTGAAAGTGACGCCAGCGCACGACCCGCTCGACTTCGAGATCGGGCGGCGGCACGAGCTCGAGACGATCGACATCTTCACGCCGGACGCGCGGATCAGCGACGCCGCGCCCGAGCGATTCCGCGGACTCGACCGCAAGGCGGCGAGGAAGAAGGTGGTCGACGAGTTTCGCGCACTGGGACTCCTGGTGAGCATCGAGCAACATCAGCACGCCGTCGGCCATTGCTATCGTTGCGACACCGTGGTCGAGCCGCGGCTCTCCGATCAATGGTTCGTGCGCATGGCCCCGCTCGCCGCGCCGGCACTTGCGGCGTACCGCGACGGCCGACTGCGCTTCATTCCCGAGCATCAGGGCGAGAACTACGCGTCGTGGCTGGAGAACATCCGCGACTGGTGCATCTCCAGACAACTCTGGTGGGGACATCGCATTCCGGTGTGGTACTGTGAAGGAGAGAAGGAGAGAACGAGAGAAGGAGGGAAGGAGAAAACAAGACAAGGAGAGACCGGCGCGCCCGACGCGGGGTGCGGCGCCGTGATTGTATCGCGGGACGATCCGCCAGCCTGTCCGCACTGCGGCGGCACGGTCCGGCAGGATGCCG
This sequence comes from Gemmatimonadales bacterium, assembly GCA_050732975.1. GTDB lineage: Bacteria > Gemmatimonadota > Gemmatimonadetes > Gemmatimonadales > GWC2-71-9 > Palsa-1233. The sequence continues at coordinate 360 of JBOHRZ010000232.1, read as the reverse complement.
ACGTGCTCGACACCTGGTTCTCGTCGTGGCTGGTGCCATTCTCCTCGCTCGGCTGGCCCGACGACACCGACGACCTGCGGGCATTCTACCCCGGCACGACCATGGTGACCGCGCCGGAGATTCTCTTCTTCTGGGTGGCGCGGATGATCATGGCGGGGCTCGAGTTCATGGGCGAAGTGCCGTTCGGCACGATCTACCTGCACGGCACGGTGCGCGACACCCAGCACCGCAAGATGTCGAAGTCGCTCGGCAACGGGATCGATCCACTCGAGGTGATCGAGCGGTTCGGGGCGGATGCGTTGCGGTACACGGTGGTCAGCGGCATGTCGGTCGGCACCGACCTGATCCTCGACCAGGGAG
>JBOHRZ010000231.1:0-5117 GCA_050732975.1 Gemmatimonadales bacterium | reverse complement strand
CGCCTAAGGCGCACGCCGCATCGCCAAGACCGTCGCCGTCCTCCAGGAACAGGTCCACCTGGTTGCCGATACCGTGGCCCGCGGCAAGGACCGGGTCGCCGGAGTGGAGGATATCGCCGGCGGCGTCACCCGGGCTCTGGCCGAGATCGTCAAGGCGGTCGAAGAAGTGAGTCAGGCCGCCGGGACTGTGGCCCGCGAAGCGGCGTCCCACCGCGAACTCGCCGACCGCCTCGCGGCAAGCGGAGCCGATGTGGCGCGGGCGTCTCAGGTCAACGCGCACGCGGCACAGGCGGTCACCGACTCCGCCAATGAGCAGTCCAGCGCTACTGAAGAAATCGCCGCGGCGGCGACCACCGTCGTGGGCACCGCCGACCGGCTCACTCGGGTGATCAGAGGATTCCGGGTCTAGCTAGCGCTTGCCCGACCGCGCCTTGGGCCTGGGCTTCGCCGCCGGCTTCCTCGGAGCAGCTTTGGCGGCCGCCTTGCGCGCCGGTGCCGCCGCGGCGGCGACTTTCGGCTTGGGCTTGGGCGCAGGCGCGGGGGCGGGAGGAGGTGGTCGCCGCGCCATCGGCTTGAGCTGGATACCCTTGGGCCGGTGAGGCACCTTGGGTGCCGGCGGCTTCGGCGGCGGCACCTTCTTGGGCTGCGGAGGCCGCGGGCGCTTGGCCACAACCGCCTGCAGTTCCTCCAGGACCTTGTCGACCTCTTCCGGCGTCAACAGGTTGCGCCGGACGCCGAAGCGGAGCAGCTCCTCGGCGTCGGCGAGCTGGAATTCCTCGAGATCGGCGGCCGCCCGGGAGAGGGCCACCATGGCATTGGCTACCGGGCTGCGCAGTACCGCCGCAATCCCCGGCAGAGCCTCCATGAGGGAGGATATCTGCGGTGCCGCCAATTCGGTCACACAATCCTCCGAAAGTCGCGAACGTAGACGCCGCTCCGGGTCCCGTCAAGAGAAAACGCGCCACGACTCTTGACGTCGGGCCGGGATGGGCGTACCTAAATGGCAGTACTCCGACGACAACCCCTGGATCTTGAGCGTGGAAAGGACCGGCGATGAGCCGTCGCCACGTCAAGGAGTTCCGCCCCGAAGAGGCCCTCGGCCTGATCAGCGCCGACCGGGCCGGCGAGCCGCTGCAGTGTCCCTGCTGCGGCGCGGGGGCGGTCCGCCGGTTCCCCGGGCGATCGGCCGGTCCGCATCCCGGCGGCAGGATTACCCTCACCTGCTCGGCATGCGGCCGGCTGGTCACCTATATCGACCGTGGTGGCGAGAGCCCCGCCCGTCGAACCTGAAACGCGGTCCTGCGTTCAGCGGGGCACGGCGAACAGGCGCTTCCATCGGACGGCCGTCAGGAATGCGAGCTTGCGGTCGCTCTCGGCGTCGTAGCTGAAATAGACCAGCAGCGGACGGCCGCGGACGTTGGCGCGGGGCAGAAATCCCCAGTATCTGCTGTCGTACGAATCGTCACGATTGTCGCCCATCACGAACAGCGAATCCGGCGGCACCACGACCGGCCCCCAGTCGTGCAGGTCCGGTGCATAGCGCGCCGGCACCGGCCCGGCGAAGTGCTTCACCTGCCAGGCCCGCATTCTTGCCCGCGAGACCATGTCGGCGCCGGCCAGCGGATTGCTGTTGACCGCGTAAGGTTCCACCAGTCGCATGCCGTTGCGGTACACCGTGCCATCGCGCATCGCCAGCGTGTCGCCGGGGAGCCCGATGCATCGCTTGACGATCTTCATGTCCTCTTCGATGGAATCGAACACCAGAATGTCGCCCCGCCGCGGTTCGCGTACTTCGGGCAGGTGCGTGTGGAGCAGCGGCACCTCGGCGCCGTAAAGGAACTTGTTGACGAACAGGAAGTCGCCGACCAGCAGCGTGTTCTCCATGCTGCCCGACGGAATGGTGAACGCTTCGACGACGAAGGTCCGCAGGAACAGCCAGATGACCAGTGCGATGGCGATCGACTTGAACCACTCGTAGAACCAACGGAAAATCGATGCGGGTCGGCTGGCCACCGGTCAGTCGGTCCAATCGGCGATGAACACATTGATCTCGCCGTCGACCTTGCTGTGCCGGCTCGACACCCAGACCAGTTTCCTGCCGTCGGGGGAGAACATCGGGAAGCCGTCGAACTGCTGCCCCGGGGAGGCGGTGATCTTCTCCAGGCCGGTGCCGTCGTCGCGAATCAGAAAGAGCGCAAAGTTGCCGCTGGTCGGATGCTGGTAGTTGGAGGCGAAGATGATCCGGTGCCCGTCGGGGAAGAAGTACGGCGCCCAGTTGGCGCCGCCGAGCTTCGTCACCTGTCGGGCGGCTGAGCCGTCGGCGTTGGCGGTCCAGATCTCCAGGGCGAACGGCCGCACCAGGCGCTGGTGCAGCAGGCGGAGATACTCCGCGGTATCGGCGGCGGTCGCCGGATACGCCGCGCGCCACACGATGCGCTTCCCGTCGGGCGAAAAGTACGCCCCGCCGTCATATCCGAGGCGGTTGGTGACACGACGCACGTTGCTGCCGTCGACGTCCATCGTGTAGAGGTCGATGTCGCCGTCGCGGGTCGAGGTGAAGATCAGGTGCTTGCCGTCGACCGATGCCGTCGTCTCGGCGTTGTACGCACCATTGCTGGTAAGGGGCTTGAGATCCGAACCGTCGGGTCGGGCGCTGTAGATCTCGAAGTGTCCCAGCGGCCAGACGTAGCCCATCGAGTCGGGCGGCACAGGGGGACAGGCGCTGTCGTACGCGAACGTCGAGCTGTAGAGGATTTCCCGGTCGCCGTCGACGAAGTATCCGCACGTGGTGCGTCCCTCGCCGTTGGAGATGCGATGCAGGTCGGAGCCATCGATGTTCATGATGTACTCCTGGTCGCACCCGATGTTTTTCTCGACGCTGTCCTTGCGCTGGAAGATCAGCCGCTTGCCGTCGGCCGAGAAATACGCCTCGGCGTTGCTGCCGCCGAAGGTGAGCTGGCGGATGTTGCTCAGGTGGCCTTCGCCGGAGTCGGCCGGCCAGAACACCTTCGACGCCGACGATGCCGGCGCGCTCCCGAACGCACCGGCCAGTAACGGGAGTCCGAGCAGCAGCAGGAGATTCCGGATCACGCACCTCGCCAGAGATCAATGGTCCGGGAATCTGGCGCAGGCCGCCATGAATTCACAGAGGCGGCGCGGTCACCGGCTACTCCCAGCGCAAAGCGCGGATCGGATCGACCCGCGACGCCCGCGCGGCCGGCACCAGTCCGGCGCCCAGGGCCACCACGGCCAGGACGATCGCCGACAGCCCCAGCACCAGCGGATCGTACCCATTGACCTTGTACAGCACCGATGACGCCAGCCGGCCCACGGCGATCGCCGCGCCGATTCCGATGGTGCATCCGATCAGCACCATGACCCCCACCTGACGGAGCACCATCAACCGCACGCTCGCCGGATCGGCCCCGAGCGCCATGCGCACCCCGATCTCGCGCGTGCGCTGCGACACCGTGTAGGCCAGCACGCCGTACAGTCCGATCGCCGCAAGCAGCGTCGCCAGGCCGGCGAACGCGGCGGAAAAGAACGAGATGAAGCGATCGAGATAGATGTTCTGCCGGATCTGCTCCGGCATGGTCCGCAGTTCCTCGACCGGCAGATTGGGATCGAGACCGGCAACGATCTTCGGAATCTGCGGCAGCAACTGGCGTGGATCGAGCGAGGTCCGCAGGTAGAAGGACGCCGAACCCAGGGTGGTGTCCGCCAGGTAGGGCGTGAAGAAGAGCGGCGGTATGTCGTCCTTGACGCTGCTGTACTTCGCGTCCCTGACCAGTCCGACGATCTCGGTGTCGTACTTCCGGTTCCCCTGGTCCATCCGCTTGCCGACCGGATTGGCGCCGAGGCCGAATTTCTTCGCGAAGGTCTGATTCACGACCGCAACCTTGGGCGCGCCCTCCGCGTCAGCGGCGGTGAATTCCCTCCCGATCAGCACCGGCACGCCCAGAGTGCTGAAGTAATCGGAACCCACGGCGTTGAACCGGGAATTGTTGTCGACGTCGGGGCCGGTCGGAAAGCCCTCCACATCAACGTCGTTGCCCCAGTTGCTGTCGCCGATCAAGGGTACCAGCGAGAAGGTGACGCCGGTCACCCCCGGCATGGCGCGAAGCTGGTCGGTGAGACGGCGGATGAGCTGCTCGGTGCGCGAGGGCGTGTAGGCGTTGAGCTCGGGCGAAAGGCCGAAGGTGACCACGTGATCGACCTTCACGCCCAGATCGACCCGGGTCACGTTGGCGAGACTCCTGGTGAGCAGGGCGGCGGAACCGAGCAGCGCCATCGACAGCGTGATCTGCGCGGTGGCGAGCGATGTGCGCCAGCGTGACGCTGCACGTCCGCCCGACGGCTGCCCGGTGCTGTCCCGCAGCGTCGACACCAGCTCCGAGCGCGTGGCGTGCAGCGCCGGGAAGAGACCGAATGCCAGCGCGGTGAGCAAGCTCAACACCGCGGTGAACAGCACCACGGTCCCGTCGAGGTGCACGTCGAAAGTCGACGACGCGAAGCCCGGCAGCAGTGCGGCGATCGCTCCCAGCGTGCCGCGAGCCACCGCCAGCGAGATGACACCGCCGATCAGGCCAAGGACGCACGATTCGACCAGCAGTTGGGTGACCAGTTGCGCTCGGCTGCCTCCGATCGAAAGCCGGACCGCCATCTCGCTGGCGCGAGCCGCGCCGCGGGCCAGCAGCAGGTTGGCGATGTTGGCGCAGGCGATCAGCAGCACGAAGATCGTCACCGCCATGAGCAGGGTCAGCGGCGTCTTCGCCTGCTGGGACACTTCGCTCTGTCCACGCGCTCCCGGCTTGAGCTCGACGCGCTTGGCGAGGAACTTTTCCATCGTCTGGTCGCTCATCCCCTGCTGCAATGGCTTTTCGACGTTGGCCAGCAGCGCACGATACGGCACGTTGATGGATGCGGCCGCCTGCTCCGGCGTCACCCCCGGCTTGAGTCGGGCGAAGAGATATGCCCAGTAGGATGTGCGCCGATTGAAGCCCTCCCAACCGGGTATCACCAGTCCCCGCATCGTGATCGGGACGAAGACTTTTGGGCGCATTCCGATCGTGGTGCCGATGAAGCCGCGCGGTGCCACACCGACGATGGTCATCGCC
>JBOHRZ010000230.1:0-5167 GCA_050732975.1 Gemmatimonadales bacterium | reverse complement strand
ATGCGGGCGTGCGACCGGGACGCAAGTGTCCCGCGCATGCCCGCATTTTGATTTTAATCCTGGTGGAGGTTCCGCATGCGACGTACTCGATCCCTCTTGCGCGGCGGCATGAATGTGGGGCGGCCGACGAAGGCCGCGCTGGTGCGCGAGCGCATCATTCGATCCCGCCAGGTGCTCCTGACGGCGCGGGATCGTCAGGATATTCTCCAGAACGCCTTGGTGGAGGTGCGGCCGGGCGAATCCGACGATACCGTTTGCTTCGATGGCGACAGTGCCACGGTGGACCAGATCTGCTATTGCCCGGAGATCCTGCTGACGTGCGCGGATCCCGATTCCGGCAGCTGGATCGTGCTCAACGGCATCGCCGAGCTCCCGGCGTGGCGCCCCGAGCTACCCGGATGGATGCGGCCGGGTAGGCGGCCGGCCCTGACCGAAGTTGCGGTCCGGGTCATGGCCGCCGACCTGTGGGATCAGGCCGCTCGGGGCTTCACGGAGGCGGAACCCGCCGCCCTGCCGCCAATCCAAGGAGCAGGGTGATCAGGAAGCCGATCAGGAAAATGAAGAACAGGATCTTCGCGATACCGACCGATGCGGCCGCGATGCCGCCGAAGCCGAATACCGCGGCGATCACAGCGACGATGAAAAAAATAAGTGCCCAGCGCAACATCGATTCCTCCCGCGCAAAGGATGACTACCGAAAGGGGACGCACCGGCGACGGCGGCTTGGACAACCTCGACGACACCGGTTCGGAGCCGGGTGGAGCGGCGCCGGAAGGGGCGGCAGATCGTACATTTCCGCAACCCCCAACGCCGGAAGGCCTCATGTGGACCCTGTCGGTGCCGTGGTGGGAGTTGGTGCTCCGATCGCTGGTGGTATACGGATTTCTCCTGCTCATGCTCCGGGCCACCGGCAAGCGACAGGTCGGTCAGCTGGCGCCATTCGACCTGATCCTGCTGCTGGTGCTGTCGAATGCGGTGCAGAATTCGATGAATGCGGGCGACAATTCCTTACTGGGGGGACTGATCTCCGGTGGCACGCTGGTACTGGCGAATTTCGTGGTGGGCCTGATGACCGACCGGAGCCGCGACCTCGAGATACTGCTTGAGGGGCGACCCATCGTGCTGGTGCACAATGGCCGGGTCAACGAGAGGGCGCTCCGGGATGCCAATCTCTCGCATCACGACCTCAACGCGGCCTTGCGGCGCCAGGGAGTGGCCAGCGTGGGTGAAGTGCACGTGGCGATGTTCGAGACCAATGGGGCGGTGAGCGTGGTCAAGCGACAGGAGGGATGATCGTGCCGGAACCCGGATGGTTTTCGCGGCTGTCACTGGCACGCAAGATTCCGCTGGTGGCCGCGGGATTGATCTTCGCCGTCGGTGTGCTGGTATCAGCGGCGGCAATCTTCGAGGTGCGCCAGACGGCGTTGAACGCCACGCGCCAACATGTAATCGACGTGCTCAATCTGGTTAACCGCAACGACCGTCCGATGGGGGCGGTCGCCATCGCCGAGCTCGATTCGATCGGGCGTAGTGCGGCGATCGGGGAGTACCTCCGCGCGCCGGACGACGCCCATCGGCCGGCGGCGCTGGCGGCCCTGCTGCGGATCCGGCGGGGGGCGCGGGTGTTCGGTACCGAAATCGTGACCGACAGCGGCGCGACGGTACTGTCGACCAATCCATGGCTTGGTACCGCGGCCAATGAGTTTCCCGTGATCATCGCCGATAGCAGCGACGGAGTGGTCGGGCGGATCCGGCCGGTGCATGACAGCATCGTCTATCCCATCGCCGCGCGGATTCCCGCGACGCACTACCTCCTGGTGCAGTGGCGGCACATCACGGAGTCGCCGGAGAATCTGCGGGCGACCGAGCGGCTGATCGGCCCGGGGACTTCGCTGCTGGTCGGTAATCTCGATGGCAGTTACTGGACCAACATGCTCGCGCTCACCGATCCGCCGCGAGCGGCGCTGGAGGATCCCGGCGCGGTGGTTGAATACACCCGGCTTGCGGCGACCGGACAGGTGATCTCCGGCGCCTTGCCGCTCAAAGGTTCTCCGCTGGCCTTCGCCATCGAGGTCCCGATGCGCACGTTGATGGCGCCGGTCGCCAGGTTCGAGCGCGTCGTCATCGTCCTGGCGTTGCTCTGGGTGGCCCTCGGTGCCCTGGCAGCGTGGTGGTTCGCCCGCCGTATCACCACGCCGCTCGCGCAACTGACCAGCGCGGCGCAATCACTCGCGGCGGGCGAGGACGTCTCACCTCCATCGATCTCGCGCGCCGACGAACTGGGGCGCCTCAATCAGTCGTTCGCGGTAATGTCCCGCCAGGTGCGCGATTCGCGCCACCGGCTGGAACACGAGGCTGCCGAGCGCACCCGCGAACTGCGCGCGGCGCTCGACCAGCTCGCAGCGGCCCAGGAGGCGTTCGCCCGGCGAGAAAAACTCGCCGTGCTGGGTCAACTCGCTGGCGGCGTCGGTCACGAGTTGCGTAATCCGCTGGGCGTGATGAGCAACGCGATCTACTACCTCGATGCGGTACAGCCCGATGCGCCGGAGAACGTGCGGAACTATCTGAATCTGCTGCGCCAGCAGGTCGAACTTTCGACCAAGATCATCAATGATCTGCTGGATTTCTCCCGCGTGGCGCCGGCGCAGCGGCGCGCGGTCGAACTCAGCGCGATCGTTGAGGAGCAGCTGGCGCGGATTCCGGCGCTGCCGAGTGTCCGGTTTGATGTCGCCATCCCGGACGAACTGCCACCGGTGGATGTCGATCAGGTGCAGATCGGGCAGATCATCTACAACCTCCTGACCAACGCGATCCAGGCCATCAACCGCAATGGCACGGTGACACTCCGCGCCGAAGCGGGTGACACCGGCGTGGTGCTCCGGGTGATCGACTCGGGCCCCGGCATTCCGCCCGAGTTGCTCGACCGCATCTTCGAACCGCTGTTCACGACCAAAGCGCGGGGAATCGGGCTGGGACTCGCCGTGTCGCGGTCCCTGGCGCGCGCCAATGGCGGCGACGTCCTGGCGGAGAGCATGCCCGGCGCCGGCGCCACCTTCACACTCGGGATGCCGGCGATCGCCGCGGTGCCAACGTGACCGGGCGGATCCTGGTAGTCGACGACGACCACGACATGGTGCGGACGCTGTCCGACATTCTCACCATGAAGGGATGGACAGTTACTGGGGCGCACTCGGGTGAGGAAGCCGTCGACCTTGCCTGCTCCGATGGCTTCAGCGCCATCCTGATGGATATCCGCATGCCGGGGATGGACGGCGTGGCCGCCTTCAAGGCGATCAAGCAGTGCACCGCCGGGATGCGGGTCGTGCTGATGACCGCACATACCGCTCCGGAATCGCTGGCGGAAGCGCGCCGGGAAGGCGCCCACGCCGTGCTCACCAAGCCGCTCGATCTTTCCCGGCTGATCGCGTTGCTCGAGTAGGGCCCCCCTCGGGGACGGGTGGAGGAACGGCGGGCCCGCGCCGTTCCTGCTCACTGCACCGCCCGGCGCCCCTGCCGGTGCGAGGTACCGCTCGTCGCACGTCACTACCCCTTGATGTCTGCTGCAACTGCATCATCAGTCGCAGGGCCCGGGCGCATCGCGGCGAACCAGATCGAAGGCTTGGCACGCGAACCATCCGACAGCGACCGGCTCCATCGCCGTTGGAAGACGCCCGACACCTGGCTGGCCCGCCTCTGCACGGTAGATCACAAGGCGCTCGGCATCCGGTATATCGTGACGGCGTGCGTCTTCCTGGCGCTGGGCGGGGTGGAAGCCGCCCTGATGCGCCTGCAGTTGGCGCGCCCGGAAGCGCGGTTGCTGTCGCCGGAGGCGTACAACCAGCTCTTCACCATGCACGGCGTGACGATGATGTTCCTGTTCATCCAGCCGGCGTTGTCGGGCTTTTCGTTCTATCTCACACCGTTGCTGATCGGCGCTCGCGAACTGGCGTTTCCGCGCCTCAACAGCTTCAGCTACTTCGCCTTCCTGCTCGCGGGCGTGTTCATGTATGCATCGTTCGCGATCGGCCAGGCGCCCGACGCGGGCTGGTTCAACTACACGCCGCTGGCGAGCCAGCCCTACAGTCCGGGGCTCAACATCGACTTCTACGCGGTCGGGCTGCTGTTTCTCACCGTCGCCACGACGGTCGGAGCGGTCAATCTCATCGTGACGATTCTGCGGATGCGCGCGCCCGGCATGTCCATCGACAAGATGCCGCTGTTGCTGTGGAGCTCCCTCACCACCTCGGTCGCCGCGGTATTCGCGATGCCTGCGCTCACCGCCGGCCTGCTGCTGCTGGAGCTGGAACGCCGCTGGCACTTCGTGTTCTTTGCGCCGGCGAGGGGCGGCAGTCCGCTGCTCTGGCAACACCTGTTCTGGGTGTTCGGCCATCCCTGGGTCTATATCGTCTTCCTGCCGGCCACCGGAATGCTGTCGATGGTGATTCCGCCGTTCTGCCGGCGACCCATGGTGGGCCACCATCTGATCGCGCTGGCCACCGTCGCCACCGGACTGGCCGGCTTCGGCGTGTGGGTACATCACATGTTCGTGACGGGCATGCCCCGCGTCTCGGTGAACTTTTTCAGCGCCGGCAGCATGATCGTGTCGATTCCCAGCGGCGTGCAGATTCTCGCCTGGCTGGCGACCATGTGGTATGGCCGGGTGGTGATGCGCACCCCGATGCTCTTCGCCATCGCCTTCATCGTGCAGTTCGTGATCGGGGGCATCAGCGGCGTCATGACGGCGGTGGTGCCGTTCGACTGGCAGGCGCACGATACCTATTTCGTCGTTGCGCACATTCATTACGTGCTGGCCGGTGGATCGATGTTCGGGTTGTTCGCCGCGGGATACTACTGGTTTCCCAAAATGACCGGCCGAATGTTCAGCGAGCGTCTCGGCCGGATCTCATTCTGGATCATGTTCGTCGGTTTCAACGTCGGCTTCTTCCCGATGCACATCGCCGGCCTGCTCGGCATGCCGCGTCGCGTTTATACCTACCTGCCCGGACAGGGCCTCGCCACGGTCAATGCCGTGTCGACCATCGGCGCGCTGGTCTTCATGGCCGGGGCCCTGATCACGCTCGTGAATCTGGTGCACAGCCGCCGACACGGACCGCCGGCCGGCGACAATCCCTGGCAGGCCAATACCCTCGAGTGGGCAACCACCTCG
>JBOHRZ010000229.1:0-5184 GCA_050732975.1 Gemmatimonadales bacterium | reverse complement strand
GATCCGCCGCGCGCCACAAGACGCGTTGCGGGGCGATTCGCGCAGCGGCACCGGCCGGCCGGCGCGCCGAGCGCAGAATGTTCTCGTGATCACCGAAATCGCGCTGACGCTCCTGCTCCTCTCGGGCGCCGGGCTGATGGCACGCACGCTGATCGCGCTGCGGCGTGTCGATCCCGGGTTCAATCCGGATCACCTGCTCACTGCGCAGATCGCGCTCCCGGACGACGCCTATCCGCGGGCGGCGCGGCGGATCGCGTTTCACCGCGAGCTGATGGCGCGTACCGCAACGCTGCCGGGCGTTCGTTCGGTCACTATCGCCGACGAAATCCCGTTCGGCGGCCGCGCCGGATTCGCCGAGAGCTTCAACATCGAGGGCGAGCCGCGGGTGGATTGGGCCACCGGCCATGCCGCGATGGCCCTGCAGGTGAGCACGTCCTTCTTCCACACGCTCGGCGTTCCGTTGATCCGGGGCCGCCTGCCGGCGGAGGGCGACTCCGACGTCGTGGTGATCAACCGGGCCATGGCCGCCGCGTTCTGGCCGGGCGGCGATCCGCTGCATCACCGGATTTCGACCCTCGACGAGCCGAAGCGACCGCTGCAGATCATCGGGATCGTCGGCGACGTGCACGCCGCGGGCGTGGATCGCGCCGAGCGGCCGTCGATGTATGTCCCGGGAGTGTCGAGCCGGCACGTCTCGATCGCGATCCGCACCAGCGGAGATCCGCTGGCGATCGCGCGCGACGTGCGGCGTATCGTTGCAGCACTCGATCCCGGCGTGGCGATCTATCGTTTCGCCTCGATGGATCAACTCATCGACGCGTCGCTCGGCTCGCGCCGGCTTGGCCTGGTGATGCTGGCGAGCTTCGCGGGATTCGCGTTGCTGGTTGCGGCGATCGGCGTCTTCGGATTGCTGAGCTTCACGGTGAGCCGCCGAACGCGGGAGATCGGGGTGCGCACGGCCCTGGGTGCCGGCCCGCGCGATATCCTCCGCAGCGTCGGATCGGATGGACTCACGCTGCTGGGAGCCGGGATTGTCCTTGGGCTGGTCGGCGCCGTGGCGCTGACGCGGTTCATGGCGACGTTGCTCTTCGGCGTGGCGCCACTGGATGCGGTCACGCTGGGCGCGGCCGCGTCAGCGGTGACGCTGGTCGCAGTCCTCGCCGCGTACCTGCCGATCCGGCGCGCGTTGCGGATCGATCCGCTGACCGCGTTGCGGACGGAATAGCCGGCGGCAACGTCGGCCCGAATACCGCGGGGCCGCATCCGATGCGCCGGCACGCGGCCCCGTTCTCACTTCTCCCTTCTCTCCTTCTCCCTTCTCTCCTTTTCTCCTTCTCTTTTTCTGTCAGGATCCTTCCTTCACCTCATAGATCTCATCGGCGACCAGGCCGTGGGCGTTCCGGTGCACGGTGTGCGCCGCTTCCTTGTTCGGCGCCTCCACCAGGCAGAAGATCTTGCCCTCTGCCTCATCGACCCAGTACTTCAGGTACTTCACCCCGTATTTCGCCTGCTCCTGGAGATCCTTCATATGGGCATCGGCGACGTCTTTGGCCGAAACCTTTCCGTCCATGTTGTGTACATCGAGATACAGCGGCATGGCGCTCTCTCCGGCTGAAGTTACCGACGATGCTACCGGCTGTTCGCTGATCGCGCAATGGCGGCGGGCGTCACGCCCGAAGGTCTCGCTGGATTTCCACAACGGCCCGGTCGAACGCGACTCTCGGTCACGATCCCGCTCATCAGTGTGGAAAAACAGCACCTCGATGTCCGGAACGCGTCGTCCGAGATCCTGAACGGCCGATTCACTTTTTCAAATGCGTCGTTCGGCAACGGGCAAATGTCGCGCGGCCGCACGAAACGGCGAGGCGTGGCTGGAGCCGGCTGCTGCCCGGGCCATGGCAACCGACCCCGAACTCGCGCGGCAATTCTCCATGCCACCGTCCGGGGCGTCGCTCAAGGAATTCATCACTGCGGTGAAGTCGATGTTGACCGCGGCCGCCGCCAACAAGGAGCTGCTCGTCTCGCTCGGCCTGGGCGCCACGGTGCTCGACGATCTGACGCAGGCGGTCGCCGAGTTCGATGCGACCACGGTGCACGCGCACGACGGCCAGCAGAGTCACGTCACCGCGGCGGCCGAACTGCGCGAGATCGGGCGGGAGGTCCGGCAGGTGACGAAGGCGCTGGACGGGTGGTTCCGGGTGCAGTTCTTCGGAAAGCCGGAAGCGCTCGCGGGGTGGGAGACGGCGAGGAACCTGGTGGGACCGTTTGTGCACGATCAGAGCGCGAACGATGGGCCGGCGCCAGAACCCGGCCCGGAGCCCGGGGCCCGGAGCCCGGCACCCCCGCCGGCATCGTCATCGGCCGAGGAGGTGCGAGCGCCGGAGTGAAGGCCGGCCTGGGAGGGGGCAGGGGGCAGGACGGTGCGGTAGCGTCGTTCGCGACGGTGCGGCCGCGCCGGAATGTGAAGCGATAGATCAGTGCCGTTCTACCGAATACAGTTGGAGGTTGCAGTGAAGACGCACGTGCAGACGGAGCCGGCGGCCGACCCGGGGGCTGGGAAGGTCGCCGGTTTCGTGTGTCGGGATCGTTCGGTAGCGCCGCCGTGCGGGTGGTCGCCGAACAGAAACGAACAGTCGTCGAGCGCGCCCGCCGTGCCGTTCCAGCAACGGTGTGCGGAGGACTGGCCGTGCATGGCGGCCGCACTTATCTGCATAATCGGGGCCCGGTTGGCGTGATACCGATCCGCCATGGAGTGCGCACGACGACAGACTGCGCAGATGTCGGCCACATCGCCGCAGTCCAAGCCGCGCTTGCTGCACCACATGCAGTCCGTCATGGCGCTGCGGGGGTTCTCACCGCGGACCCGTGCAGCCTATCGAGGATGGATCGTGCGCTACGTGAGATTCCATGGACGGCGCCATCCCGGTGAGCTGACCGAGGAGCATGTGGTCGCCTTTCTCGCCGACCTGCGCGAGCGACGGCAGGTCGCGGTGGCGACGCAGACCCAGGCGCTCTCGGCGCCGCTCTTCCTGTATCGGGACGTGCTCCGGCGGCCGTTGCGCGTGGCCGGGGCGATTCCGCGGGCGCGCCAGCCGACCCGCTTGCCGGTGGTGCTGACCCGTGCCGAGGTGACGGCCGTGATCCGGGAGCTTGAGGGGACCCTGCGGCTGATCGCACTGATGTTGTATGGCAGCGGTCTGCGGCTGATGGAGTGCCTCACCTTGCGGGTCAAGGACGTTGATCTCGAGCGGCGGGAGATCACGATCCGGCGTGCCAAGGGAGGCAAGGACCGGGTGACGATGCTGGCGGACGGGGTGGTGCCGGCGTTGCGGCGCCATCTGGAGCGGGTCGCGCTGGTGCATCGGCGGGACGTTGCCGCTGGCGCCGGGGAGGTCCGTCTACCTGATGCCCTGGCGCGGAAGTATCCGGGTGCGGCGGCGAGCTGGGTGTGGCAGTGGGTCTTTCCGGCGGCGCGGCGCCATTGCCTGCCGGATGGAACCCGGATCCGGCACCATCTGCACCCGACGGCGATGCAGCGGGCGATGGCCGAGGCGGTGCGGCGGTCGCGGATCGCAAAGCGGGCGAGTTGTCACACGCTACGGCACAGCTTTGCGACGCACCTGCTGGCGGCGGGGTACGACATCAGGACGGTGCAGGAGTTGCTGGGTCACCGGGACGTCAGCACGACGATGCGGTACACGCATGTGCTGAACCGGGGCGGATTCGGGGTGCGGAGTCCGCTGGATTTGCTGGTGGGCGGCGAGCGGCGGCAGGCGGATTAGGCTGCGTAGCCGTATGGGTTCCGGGGGCCGGGGATGCGAGCAGCGGGGTATACTTACAAGTTAGGCTGCCGCGATCGCCCGGCCTACGGCTTGACGGCGGTATATTGTGGTAATATACTTCCCTCGTGCCGATCCTCCCGGACTACCTGCCTGGCCTGGACGGTTTTCAATGGGATGCCGGCAACCTCGAGAAGAATTGGCATGCCCATCAGGTCAGCACGGGGGAGATAGAGCAGGCGTTCTTTAATCGACCGGTGATCGTGGCGGGCGACCTGAAGCACTCCCGCGCTGAAACGCGGCACTACTTGCTCGGCCGGTCAAACGAGGGGCGCCGACTTGCGATCACCTTCACGGTTCGCGGCACGTTGGTCCGCCCTATCATGGCTCGGGATATGAGCCGAGTCGAACGGAGAGTCTATGTCGCCCGCCAAGGTGTCGAAGACGAAGGCGCTTAAGCCCATCCCCAAGTTTGCCAATGAGGATGCGGAGCGGGCCTTTTGGGCGACGCACGACACCACGGAGTACATCGACTGGTCGCAAGCGCGGTCGGTGGTGTTTCCCAATCTGCGGCCGTCAACGGAGACGATCTCACTGCGGCTTCCGTCTCCGTTGCTTGCCGATCTCAAGTCGCTTGCCAATGAACGCGACGTTCCCTACCAGTCGTTGCTGAAGGTGTTTCTTGCGGACCAAGTACGCCGGGAGCAGGCAAGCGAAGGGCAGCCTAACACGCGCTTGCTGCGGACGGCGGCGCCGCCGCGGACCAAGCGCCAGCGACGCGTGAAGAAGTCATCGGTCTCGCGGCGATAATCCGGCGCCCGCCGCCGCAGAAGCGCAAGCCGTTAGAGCGCTCCCGGCGAAGGTGATAGATTCAAGGTCACGTTTGGGCCGGAGGCACCATGGTACTCCACCTTGAGATCGAGCAGGAGACGGATGGGCGCTGGATCGCCGAGATCAGCGATCTTCCAGGCGTCATGGCGTATGGAATGACCCGTCCCGACGCGGTGGCTCGGGTGCAAGCCCTCGCCCTTCGGTCGCTGGCGGATCGCCTGGAGCATGGGGAGGCAGTCCCGGAACTGTTGCAGGTCGCCTTCCAGGCGGCATGAGCACTTGGGGCGCGGCGAAGTCACGTCGCGTCTTTGCGGCGCTCCTCCGAATTGGCTGGGAGGTCAAACGCGATTCCGGCAGTCATCGCACGCTGCATCGCGACGGCTGGCCGGATTTCGTGTTTTCCTTCCATGACGACGAAGAGATCGGTCCGCGAATGCTGGCCCGCATCGCGAAGCATACCGGGCTGACGCCGAGTGATGTGTGAGGGACGCGCTCTAACACGCGCTTGCTGCGGACGGGGCCTGGCCGCGCCGGCCGCCGCCGATGTGGTACAATTGCAGACGATGGCGGCGGC
>JBOHRZ010000228.1:0-5185 GCA_050732975.1 Gemmatimonadales bacterium | reverse complement strand
GGAAAGTATCGCAGCAACGACGAGATGGTCCGCGCCATCGACGCCTCCGGCGCCGAGATCATCACCGTTGCCGTCCGGCGGGTGAATCTCGATCGTGCCGACGAAGCCGGCATCCTGCATCATCTTCCCGCCGATCGCCATTTCCTTCTTGCCAACACCGCCGGCTGTTACACCGCCGACGAAGCGGTACGCTACGCCCGGCTGGCGCGCGAGGCCGGCTTCAACGACTTCGTGAAGCTGGAAGTCATCGGTGACCGCGACACCCTGCTGCCCGACACCGCCGGACTTCTCGAAGCCACTCGGGTGCTGGCGGCCGAAGGCTTCAAGGTCCTGGCCTATACCAATGACGATCTGGTGACCGCGCTCCGACTGGAAGACGCCGGCGCCGCGGCGGTGATGCCCCTCGCTTCGCCGATCGGGTCGGGACTCGGATTGCTGAATCCGTATTTCATCCGCACCATCAAGGCGCGCCTCGGCGTGCCGGTGATCGTCGACGCGGGGGTAGGCACCGCGTCCGATGCCTGCCTGGTGATGGAGCAGGGCGTCGACGGCATCCTGATGAACACGGCGCTGGCGGAGGCCGGCGATCCGGTGGCGATGGCGGGAGCGATGCGGCTTGCGGTCGAAGCCGGGAGAGCGGCATACTTCGCGGGGCGGATGCCGCGGCGCGAAATCGCCGTGCCGTCGAGTCCCACGACAGGATTGCTCGACTGACCGAGACCGGCCTGGCGCCGCGACGGGCCGCGGTGGTGATTCTGGCCGCCGTGCGACGTGGCCTGCCCTTTGACGTCGCGCTCGAGCGCGAAATCGACCCCCTCACCGACGCCGACCGGCGTCTGGCGCATGAGCTGGCCGCGGGCGTCCTCCGCCACGCCGGACCGCTCGACACCCTGCTCGGCAATTTCATTCCCCGCGGCATCGGTTCGGTGGCGCCGCCGTTGCTCGACGTGCTGCGGATCGGCGCGTACCAGTTGCGGATGCTCGACCGGATCCCGGCGCACGCCGCCGTCACGACCAGTGTCGCGCTGGCGCGGGAGCGTGCCGGTGAACGGGTCACCGGCTTCACCAACGCGGTGCTGCGCCGCATCGCCCAGATGCCGCCCGGCGACCCGGCGCGCGAAGACCTCGACGACGTGGCCAGGCTGGCCGGAAAATGGTCGCACCCGGCCTGGCTGGTGGCGCGCTGGCTGGCACGTTTCGGCGCTGGCGATACCGACGCACTGCTCGCCTGGAACAACTCGCGTCCAGCACTGATCGTGCAGCCGGGGCGGGGCGCGCTGCTCGACCTCGAGCGGCGATTCGACGCCGACGGGGTGCGCTGCGCACCGGCACCGTACGGCGCCGGCGTCGAGGTGCATGCCAGCCATCCCGAGCGGCTCCCAGGCTTTGCGGCTGGAGACTTCTTCGTCCAGGACGCGGCACAGGCCCTGGTGATTCGGTTCTGCGCCATCCCCGCCGGCGCGCTGGTCTACGACGCCTGCGCCGCGCCCGGCGGCAAGACGCTGGCACTGTCGCATCAGGGCGCGCGCGTCGTGGCAGCCGACGGCTCGATCCGGCGGATCCGCCGACTGCATGACAACATCGCCCGCGCCGGTACCGGCAACGAAACCGTGGTCGCGGCCGATGCGATGCACCCGCCGCTCCGGCAGGTCGACGCGTATCTCCTCGACGCGCCATGCCTCGGCACTGGAACTTTCGCCCGGCATCCCGACGCGCGGCTCCGGGTCACCGAGGAAGCCCTGCTGCATCTCGCGGCGCAGCAGGCGGCGATGCTCGACGCCGCCGCTGCGCGAGTCGCACCGGGAGGCCTGCTATGTTACGCCACATGCTCGCTGGAACCGGAAGAGAATGACATGCAGATCACCGGATTTCTGCGACATCACCCCGAGTTCAGCCGGCAGCCGCCGGATGATTTTCCTCGCGAACTGCTTACGCCGGCGGGCGACCTCGTGCTGCTGCCGCAACGGGACGGGATCGACGGCGCCTTCGCGGCGCGGCTGCGGCGCATCAGATGAACTCGCGACGCCGCTGGCGCAGAGCGCTCCTCGCGATCGGCCTGGTTGCCGGCACCGTGCTCGCCGGGTATCTCGTCACCTGCGCGATCTTTCCGGCGCCGATGCTGCCGAAGCAGGTTGCCGTGCCGCGGCTGCGGGGACTGGCTGCCGACAGCGCCACGCAGCGGCTCGGAGCGCTGCACCTCCGATCGCGCATCGCCGATTCCAACTACGACCCGCTCACGTGCGCCGGGACGGTGTCCTGGCAGACGCCGGTGGAAGGAACCATGCTGCCGGAAGGCGCCGTGGTGCAGTTCTCCGTCAGCAACGGCGCGCCGCCGGTCACCGTGCCGGATGTCAGCCTGCTTGACATTGACCTGGCGCGTGAGGTGATTGCCGCAGCCGGACTGCGCCCGGGCAGCGTCGACACCGCGCAGCGCGACGCCGACCCCGGCACCGTGCTGAGCACCGCGCCGCAGGCCGGCGCCACGGCGCGAGCCGGCGACACGGTCCGGATCGTAGTGAGCAGCGGCCCGGCGCGGTGAACATCACGGTGAGCGGAGCGATTCGATGACGGTGCGCATCGCGGCAAGCGTCCTCAACGCCGACCTGAGCCGCTTCCGCGACGAGGTCGAAGCGGCTGCGGCCGGCGGCGCGGAGTGGATCCACGTCGACGTCATGGACGGCCACTTCGTGCCGACCATTTCGTTCGGCGCGCCGGTGATCCGCGCGATCCGCAGGATCACCGATCTCCCGATCGACGCGCACCTCATGGTGGAGCATCCCGAGCAGTACCTCGACGAGTTCGCCGACGCGGGCGCCACCGGGTTCACCTTCCATCCCGAAGCCACTGTGCACATCCAGCGGCACCTCGCCGAGGCGCGCCGGCGCGGGATGCGGGCGGGCCTGGCGCTGAACCCCGCGACCCCTCCCGCCGTTCTCCTCGAAGTCGCCGGAGATCTTGATCTTGTCCTGGTGATGACCGTCAATCCGGGATACGGCGGGCAGACATATCTTCCGGCGGCGACGGCAAAGATTCAGCGGGTGCGCGAAATGATGAACGAACTGAACATCCGGGCGGCGCTCGAAGTCGACGGTGGCATCACGGTCCAGACCATTGCCGAAGCCCATGCCGCGGGCGCCGACACCTTCGTGGCGGGCATGGCGGTCTTCGGACAGCCCGACCCCGCCGAGGCGGTGCGCGCCCTCAAGCGTGCCTGCCTGGTGCGGGTGTAACCATGCGCGGCCGGATCGCCATCGTTCTTTTCGTGGTGGTGCTGGGCGGCGGCGGCTGGTGGCTGGTGCATTCCTCGCCGCCCAGAGTCGCGGTAGGGATGCCGGCGCCCGACTTCACGGCCACCGACCTCACCACGGGCAAGACCGTCTCGCTCCGCGATCGCTACAAGGGCGAGGTGACGCTGGTGAACATCTGGGCGACCTACTGCGATCCGTGCAAATGGGAAATCCCGGCGATGGACTCGCTGTACCACACGCTCGGGCCCAGGGGCCTGCACATCGCGGCAGTGAGCGTCGACATCGTTTCGCCCACCGTCGTCAAGAAGTTCGCCGCCGACTATCACATGTCGTTCGACGTCCTGCACGACGGCAGCGGCGCGATCGAGGAGACATACCAGACCACCGGCGTTCCTGAAAGCTTCCTGATCGACAAGAGCGGCCACATCGTCCGCATCGCCCAGCGCGCAGTACGTTGGAACTCTCCCGAGAATCAGCGGATCATCGAAGAGCTGCTGGCGGCTCCGGCGAGCTGAGCGATGAGCCTGTCGCCGGCTCGCCGGTCATGGATCGCGGTGATCGTGCTGGCGCTGCTCCTGGGCATCGGCACCTTCGCGCTGGTACGCTGGACGCCGCCAGCGGTCGGCGCCAGAGTCGGCGACCGGGCGCCCGACGCCCGCGTGGTGCGGGTCGCCACCGGCGACACCGTGGCGTTGCGCAGCGCCTTCGCCGGCAAGGTCACGCTGGTCAACGTCTGGGCGACCTGGTGCTCGCCCTGCCAGCAGGAGATGCCCTCGCTGGAACGGCTCTACCTCGCGTATCACGACCGCGGTTTCCGGATCGCGGCGACCAGCATCGATGACACCGGACCCGGGCCGGTGCTGGCATTCGCCAGAGCGCACGACCTGACGTTCGACATCCTGCAGGACCGCAGCGGCGCGATCCAGAACACCTATCGGATGATCGGCCTTCCCGAAAGCTTTCTGCTTGACCGCCGGGGGCGGATCGCGTTCGTGGCGCTGGGCGCCGAGGCGTGGGATTCGCCCCGCAACCGGGCCCGGGTCGAACAACT
This sequence comes from Gemmatimonadales bacterium, assembly GCA_050732975.1. Taxonomy (GTDB): domain Bacteria; phylum Gemmatimonadota; class Gemmatimonadetes; order Gemmatimonadales; family GWC2-71-9; genus Palsa-1233. The sequence continues at coordinate 886 of JBOHRZ010000228.1, read as the reverse complement.
GCTCGATGCCAGCGACTGAGATGCGGATTCTCGGGATCGAAACCTCGTGCGACGAAACTTCGGCTGCGGTGGTGCGCAGCGACGGTGCCGCGTCCGTGGTCGAAGGGCTGACCGTGCTGTCGCAGGACGTCCATCGGGTCTTCGGCGGTGTGGTGCCGGAACTGGCATCGCGCGCGCACCTGGTCGCGATCGACCCCGTCGTCGACGATGCGCTCGCCCAGGCCGGCGCTGCGCTCACCGACATCGATGGCATCGCGGTGACGCGCGGCCCGGGCCTCCTCGGCGCGCTGCTGGTGGGAGTCACCTGGGCCAAGACTGTGGCCTGGCGCGAAGGACTGCCGCTCATCGGTGTGCATCATCTCGAAGGGCATCTCTTCGCGCCGACGCTGGAATCGCCCGACGTGCGGCCGCCGTTCATTGCGCTGCTGGTGAGCGGCGGCCATACCCTGCTGCTCGACGTGGCGGCCTGGGGCGATTATCGCCTGCTGGGCAGGACGCGCGATGACGCGGCCGGCGAGGCGTTCGACAAAGTCGGCACGCTGCTGGGACTCGACTATCCGGCCGGTGCGGCGCTGGAGCGGCTCGCGGCGGACGGCGATCCCGCTCGTCACCATTTTCCGCGGCCCCTGCTCGGCGACGCCGACCGGTTCGCGTTTTCGTTCAGCGGCCTCAAGACCGCAGTGCTTCGCGCGGTCGAACGTGCTCAGGATGTCGACGCCGATCGTGCCGATCTCGCGCGCGGGTTCCAGGACGCAATCATCGAAGTGCTGGTCACGAAGACCGCAATGGCTGCGCGCGAATTCGATCGCGAACTTGTGGTGCTCGGCGGCGGCGTCGCGTGCAATGGCGCGCTTGCGGCCGCGATGCGCAGCGCCCTGGCGCCGCC
>JBOHRZ010000227.1:0-5230 GCA_050732975.1 Gemmatimonadales bacterium | reverse complement strand
GCTCAGCGCAGTCGAGCGGGTGATCGCGGCGATCCCGGCGCCGATCCTGCACCGGGTCATCACCCGGCCCCTCGACGTCGAGGGCGCAGTGTGGCGGATCCAGGCGCTCCTCGCCGAACGTAACGAGTTCGACTGGCGCGCGGCGTTCGGGCCGCGCCCGACGATGGTGGAGGTACTCAGCACCTTGTTGGCCCTGCTCGAGCTGGCGCGCCGTGGTGTCTGTCGCGTCCGGCAGCCGTCTCCCTTTTCTCCGCTGGTAATCGCCCGTGAGCACGCTCTCCCCGCTTTCGCAGCTTCTTGAGGCGGCGCTCTTCGCCGCCAGCCGCCCGGTGACCCTCGACGAACTGGAGGGGCTGGAGCCGGAGGCAGGTGCCGCCGAGATCCGCACCGCGCTCGACCAGTTGCGGGAGCACTACGATTTCGAAGGGCACGCCATCGAGATCGCCGAACTGGCGGGCGGGTACCAGATCCTCACCCGGGCCGCGTTCGCGGAAGCGGTGGAACGGGCCCAGGTGCTGCAGCGCCAGCCGCGACTGTCGGCGGCAACGCTCGAAACGCTGGCGACCATCGCCTACCGGCAGCCCGTTGGCCGCGCCGAGATCGAAGAGATCCGCGGGGTCAATTCGGGCGGCGTGCTGCGCACGCTGCAGGAGCGCGGCCTGATCGAGGTCGTCGGTCGGGGCGAAGGACTGGGACGGCCGATGCTGTACGGCACCACCGCGCTGTTCCTCGAAACCCTCGGACTCAACGATCTCGCCGACCTGCCGCGGGCCGAAGAGCTGACCATCGCGCTGCAGCCGCATCGGGCGGAGCCGGACGAAGGGGATGATACCGCGCTCGCCTCCGTGGAAGAGGGTTGATGGCGTTGATGCGATTGCAACGCTTTCTGGCGCGCGCCGGTGTGGCGTCGCGGCGGCAGGCGGAAGAGCTGATCAAGGACGGGAGAGTCCGGGTCAACGGGGCGCCCGCGGGCCTCGGAAGTTCGGTCGATCCGGAGCGCGCACGGGTGACCATCGGCCGCCGGGTGGTGCGGCTCGCCGAACGCCGCTGGGTCGCGATGCACAAGCCGATGGGGGTCGTCACCACGGCGCGTGACGAACGTGGACGCCGCACGGTGCTCGACCTGCTCGGCAACCCGCCGGGGCTCACCTACGTAGGGCGGCTCGATGTCGCCACCACCGGGCTGCTGCTGCTCACCACGGACGGCGAAGCCGTTCACCGGCTGACCCACCCCAAGTACCAGATCCCGCGCCGCTACATCGCGCTGGTCCACGGCCTGAGTACCGCGGAACTGGCGACGAAGGCCGCGGGGCGGGTGAAGGTCGACGATCGCCCGGTTGTCCCGACCCGGGTGCAGGTCCGTCCGGGACACGATGGCCGCAGTATCGTCGAGGTTACGCTGGTGGAGGGGCGCAATCGCATCGTCCGCCGATGGATCGAAGCGATGGGCGCCAAGGTGGAGCGTCTGGCCCGGGTATCATACGGTCCGGTGATGCTCGGCGACCTGGCGCCCGGAAAGTGGCGCGAACTGACGTCATCGGAGCGGCGCGGACTCTACCGCGCGATCGACCTCGACTCCGGAGCAGATCAGTGACGTTTCCTGTCCAGGATTTCCTGACCGAAATCCGCAAGCGCGTCGTCGGCCAGGACGTCATGGTGGAACGCCTGCTGATCGGCCTGCTTACCGGCGGCCACGTGCTGCTGGAGGGCGTGCCGGGCCTCGCCAAGACCCTCACGGTGCACACGCTGGCCGACGTGCTGCATGCGTCGTTTTCACGGATTCAGTTCACGCCCGATCTGCTGCCGGCCGACGTGGTGGGCACCATGATCTTCGACACCGAGCATCAGAAGTTCACTGTGCGGCAGGGGCCGATTTTCGCGCAGATCGTGCTGGCGGACGAAGTGAACCGTGCACCGGCCAAGGTGCAGTCGGCGCTGCTGGAGGCGATGCAGGAGCGCCAGGTCACCATCGGCGGCACCAGCTACCGGCTGCCATCGCCGTTTCTGGTGCTGGCGACGCAGAACCCCATCGAGAGCGAAGGCACCTATCCGCTCCCCGAGGCCCAGCTCGACCGCTTTCTGCTCAAGGTCAAGGTCGACTATCCGGACCGCGCCCAGGAGCGGGAGATCCTGGTGCGAATGACGTCGTCGACGGAAACGATCGCTGTCCGGCGTCTCGCCGAACCGGCGCAGGTACTGGCGGCGCGGGAGCAGATCGTCGCGGTGCACCTCGATCCGCGCCTCGCCGAGTACGTGGTGGACCTGGTGCGTGCCTCGCGGGAACCCGCCTCGGTCGGCCTTGCGGCTCTGGCGCCGATGATCGCCTATGGCGCCTCGCCGCGGGCGTCGATCGCGCTGGCGCAGACGGCGCGGGCGCGAGCCTTCCTGCGCGGCCGCGACTATGTCACGCCGGAGGACATCCAGGATCTTGCTCCCGACGTGATGCGCCACCGCATCGTGCTGACGTTCGACGCCGAGGCCGAAGGGCTTGACGCCGACGCGGTGCTGCGGCAGTTGCTCGGCGCCGTCCCGGTGCCGTGACGTGGCCAGCCGCATCTCCCCGGCGTTGCTTCGCCAGGTCCGAAGCCTCGCGCTTCGCGGCCGTCGTGCCACCGACACCTTGCTGGGCGGCGAGGTCCGCTCGGTGTTCCGCGGCACGGGCATGGAGTTCACCGACGTTCGGCCGTACATCGAAGGTGATGATCTCCGGCACCTCGACTGGAATCTGCTGGCGCGTACCGGACATCCGTACGTCAAGCTCTATATCGAAGCCCGGGAACTTACGCTGCTGCTGGTAGTCGACCGTTCACGGTCGACGGCGCTCGGCGATCCGGAAACAAAATCGGCGCGGGCAGTGGAGGTCGGGGCATTGCTCGCGCTGGTCGCCGCACAACAGCACGATCGGGTCGGGCTCCTCGCCTTCGCCGACAAGGTGGGACCGGTGATTCCCCCCGGGCGAGGTCACCATCACGCCTTTCGCGTGGTGCAGGAACTTTTTCGCATGGACCCGGCGGGGCCGGCGACCGACCTCGCGACGGCGCTCCGTGCGGCCGGCGCGCTGCTGCGGCGTCGGGCGATGGTGGTGATTCTCTCCGATTTTCTCGCGACCGGATGGGAGGCGCCATTGCGGGGACTGGCGGCGCGCCACGAGGTCGTCGCCGTCGTGCTCGAAGAACGGCGCGACGCCACACTGCCGGCCGCGGGGTGGGTGACGCTCGCCGGCGCGGAGCACCCGCAGGCGGTCCTGTTCGACAGCGGCGACGAGGTCGCCCGCGGCCGGGCGCTGGCGGCCATTCGCCGCGGCGCGATCCAGCGGTCGGCGGTGCTCGGGGCAGCGGGTGTTCGCGAAGTCCAGGTACGCACCGACGGTGAGTACATGACGGCGCTGCGTGCCGCGTTCGGCCGCGGACGCGGGCGCCGATGACGCCGCAGGGCGAACCGACCGTCGGCGACACCCTCACCATCGTGCGTCGGGTGCCCGCGCCGCCGGGCGCGGTGGTCCAGGCACCGGCGCCGTCCGATTCGAGCATCGCGACGCTGGTGGTACCGCCGGCGATCACCCGTGAAGGCGATTCGGTGCGGATCGCCTATACGATCGCCGTCTGGGCTCCCGGCCACAGCGATCTGGTGCTGCCCGGCGCGATCGTCATCGACCAGCACGGCCGGGTCGACACGCTTGCTGACGCTCACGTCGGGCTCGACGTCCAGTCGGTGCTCCCGGCCGCGAAGAAACCGGCCGCGATCGCTCCGGCGCACCCGCGCACCTGGGTGCAGGGACGCGACCGATCGTTGGTGCCGTTCGCCTTCTGGATTCCGCTGGTGCTATTCGCCGTGGCAATGCTGCAGTGGTTGTGGCGGAGGCGGGGGCCGCCGATGCCGCCACCGGCCCGGCTTGTTCCCTTACCGTTTACCAGCGCGCGTCTCGAGGCCTGGCTCGCGGCCGGCGAGCCACGTCTGGCTCTGGAGCACCTGGAGCATCGCCTCCGCGAACGTCCTGATTGCGAAGACTGGCGTCGCCGCGCCGAGGCGGTGCGCTTCGCCGCCGGCAACGACGACGAAATCGCCGGCCTGGTCCATGAGGCTCTCCCGTTGCTGGGCGATGAGGGGACGCGTTGATCGCGCTGGCGCGCCCCTGGGTTCTCGTGCTGCTGCTGGCACTGCCGCTGTGGTGGTGGCGCCGCCGGCGAATGCTGCCTGTGGCCGCAGTAGTGAGCGACTCCGCGCCGTTCGCCGCCGCGACCACGGGGCGCTGGCGGCTTCTCCTGCCGCCGGTTCTTCGGTCGCTGGCGGTGGCTGCATTCATCGTCGCTGCGGCGGGACCGTACCGCCCGGGCGACCGCGTGGTGGTCTCGGCGAACGGCGTCGCGATCGTCATCGCCATCGACGTGTCCAGTTCGATGCTCGCCGAAGACTTCGCGCCGTCGAACCGGATCGAGGTCGCGAAAGCCAAAGCGATCGATTTCGTCCGCGGGCGCGAAGCCGACCGGATCGGGCTGGTGACCTTCGCCGGCGAGGCGCTGACGCAAATGCCGGTGACCCTCGATTACCCGGCGTTGGTCAGCGCCATCCAGTCGGTGCAGATCGGCGATCTGGAAGACGGTACCGCGATCGGATCGGGATTGGCGATTGCGGTCGCCCGGCTGCGGAAGGTGCCGGGCGCGAGCAAGGTCATTCTGCTGCTCACCGACGGCGTCAACAATCGCGGCTTGATCGATCCGCACACCGCGGCGGAAGCGGCGGCCGCGTACGACATCAAGGTGTACACCATCGGCATCGGCTCGGAGGGCGAGGCGAGAATTCCCACCGGACGTGACGCCGCAGGCGTCTATCGATACGAGACCATGCCGGTGGAGATCGACGAGCAGCTGCTGCAGGATATCGCCCGCCGGACCGGCGGCGCGTACTTTCGCGCCCGCGATTCCCGCGCACTGACGAAGATCTTCGGCGAGATCGACAAGCTGGCGCGGGCACCGGTGAACACGGTGCGCTACACGCGGCGCGCCGAGGAGACGTTGCCGCCGTTGCTCCTCGGCGTGCTGGCGCTCGGCATCGAGCTGGTCATCGGCGGCACGATTGTGGTCAGGCTGCCATGACGTTCGAACGCCCGCTGCTGCTCGCGGTGGCACCGATTCTTGCGGTGGGGATCGGGTTGCTCGCTCTTGTGGCACGGCGTCGGCGCGAGCGGGCGGCCGCGGCCTGGTCGCGCGGGCTCGCCGACCTGGCGCGCAGC
>JBOHRZ010000226.1:0-5238 GCA_050732975.1 Gemmatimonadales bacterium | reverse complement strand
CACCGGACAGTGACGCTGGGAACGCCCAGGGCCCAGGGCGCTGGGCTACCATATCCCCGCCCTCATGACCATCTTTCAGTGCTATGGCCAAGACCAGCTCGATCCAACGGAATCTCAAGCGTACCCGCCTTGTCGCCAAGTATGATGCCCAGCGGAAGGAACTCAAGGCGGTCATTCGCAGCCTCACTGCGACGCAGTCCCAGAAGGAGATTGCGATCCGCAAGCTGCAGGCGTTACCTCGCAATGCCTCGCCGGTCCGGATCCGGAACCGCTGCCAGCTATCGGGGCGGTCGCGCGGGTTCGTCCGCCGTTTCGGCCTCTCCCGCATCGCATTCCGCGACATGGCCCTGGAAGGCAAGATTCCAGGTGTCCGCAAGGCTTCCTGGTAAGGCGGGGGCAAACCGATGGCCAAGAAGACCCGCGTGCAGGTCAAGCTCCGCAGCAGCGAGAGTGCCTACGTCTACGTGACGACCAAGAACCCCAAGAAGCACCCGGAGCGCATGGAAGTCCGCAAGTACGATCCGACGCTCAAGCGGCACGTCGGATTCAAGGAAGAGAAGTGACCGATCAGCAGGACTGATCGGTCATCCTGAGCGCTGTTGGCGCGAAGGATCTGCACGTGACTCCCGAAGATTTCCGGCGATACGGGCACGAGATCGTCGACTGGCTCGCGGACTACTTCGGCGACATCGAAGCCCGCCCCGTTGTTCCGTCAGTACAACCTGGTCAGATCCGAGCGTCGCTTCCCGCGGCGGCGCCCGAGGCCGGCGAGCCCTTCGACCGGATCCTTGCTGACTTTCGCGATCGAATCGTGCCCGGGATGGTGCACTGGGGCCACCCGGGATGGTTCGGCTATTTCCCCTCCAACGGCTCCCCGCCAGCGGTACTCGCCGACCTGTTGACTGCCGGACTCGGCGCTCAGTGCATGAGCTGGGCGACCTCGCCTGCCGCCACCGAACTCGAACAGGTGGTGATGTCGTGGTACCGGGAAATGCTGGCGCTGCCGCCCGCCTTCACCGGCGTGATCCAGGATTCCGCGTCGACCTCGACGCTGCTGGCGTTCCTGACCGCGCGGGACCGCGCCGGGGCCGACTCCGGCAGGCTGGTGGCCTACTGGTCGGCGGAGGCGCATTCGTCGGTTGCCAAGGCGGCGCGTCTGACCGGCCTTCCGATCGATCGCCGGCGCATCGTGCCGGTCGATGCCCGATTTGCCATGGTCCAGGGCGAGCTCGAAGCCATGATGGCCGAAGACGTCGCGGCAGGGCTCGTCCCGGGCATCGTCGTCGGCACGATGGGTACGACCTCGTCGACGGCGTGCGATCCGCTCGCCGCGATCGGCGAAATTGCACGGCGCCGCGGCGCCTGGTTTCATGTGGACGCGGCGTGGGGTGGTTCGGCGGCGATTCTCCCCGAGGTTCGGCCGCTGCTCGACGGGGTCGAGCTCGCCGACTCCATGGTGACCAATCCCCACAAATGGTTGCTCGCGGGTTTCGACTGCTCGGCGTACTTCGTTCGCGACGTCGATGCCCTGACACGCACATTCGGCGCCAACCCGGAATACCTCCGCACTGCGCAGGATCGCGACGCCGCAGTGGTCAACTTCCGGGATTGGGGGATCCCGCTGGGCCGCCGGTTCCGGGCCCTCAAGCTCTGGTTCGTGCTGCGGCACTATGGCGTCGAGGGGCTCCGTGACATGATCCGGCGCCATATCGCCATGGGGCAGGACCTCGCCCGCCGGGTGGCGGCGGAGGACGATTTCCAACTCATGGCACCGGCGCCGCTCGGCCTGGTCTGCCTGCGGCATGTCCCGCCCGGTGTGAGCGGCGACGAACCGGCCCTCGCCGCGCACAACGCGGCGGTTCTTGCCGACGTCAACGCCGCGGGCGATGTGATGCTGACTCACACGATGCTGGGGGGGAAATACACCATTCGCGTGGCGATCGGTGCGTTGCGCACCGCGCAGCGGCATGTCGATCGCGCCTGGACGCTGATCCGCGATGCCGCACGGCGTCACCTGGCGGGTGTGGGCGGCAACGAATCACGCCGTCGCTGACACCGCCTCGCTGAGCGCCTCGCGCAGGTAGCGCCCGGTCCACGATTCCGGCGTGGCCGCGACCAGCTCCTGCGTGCCCATCGCCACGACCCGACCGCCGCCCGGCCCGGCTTCCGGTCCGAGATCGATCACCCAGTCCGCACGCTTGATGACATCGATATGGTGCTCGATCACCACGACGGTATTGCCGGCATCGACCAGCCGATCGAGTACGCTGATCAGGACCCGCACGTCGTCGATGTGCAGGCCGGTGGTCGGCTCGTCGAGCAGATAGAGCTTGCGCCCTGCGCGCCGTTCCCCGCCCAGCAACTCGCGGGCGATCTTGAGGCGTTGCGCTTCGCCGCCGGACAGCGTCGTTGCCGGCTGGCCCAGGCGGAGATAACCCAGGCCGACCTGCTGCAGTTGCCACAGGGCGGTGCCCAGCCGGGCCTGGTGCCGGAATCGGCGGATGGCCTCGTCGACGCTCCATTGCAGCACGTCATGGATGCTGCACCCCTGCACCCTGACGTCCAGCACCTCGCGCTTGAAGCGGGTGCCGCCGCACACGTCGCACGGCACGTACACGTCGGCCATGAACACCATTTCGAGCTTGATCTGGCCGGCGCCTTCGCAGGCGTCGCAGCGGCCGCCGGCGACGTTGAACGAGAAGGTGGCCGGCGTATAACGGCGCTGCCGGGCCAGCGGCTGTTTCGCGAACAGCGCCCGGATTTCGTCGTACCCGCGGATGTACGTCACCGGATTCGATCGCGGGGTGCGGCCGATCGGCGTCTGATCGACAAGGACCACGCCGGTAAGCAATTGCCATCCGTCGAAACCGGCGACGTCGCCGACTTCTTCGCCGAGATGGGTCTTGGCGGAATGGTCGCCGAGGAGCCGCCGCTCGAGCTGGCGGTAGATCACGTCGTGCGCCAGGGTGCTCTTGCCCGAACCCGAGACTCCGGTGATCGCGGTGAGGGTTCCCAGCGGAATGGCGATGTCGATGCCGTCGAGATTGTGCAGCCTCGCGCCGCGTACCAGCAGGCGGCCGGGTCCTCCCGCGCGGCGCACCGACGGAACGCCGATCCGCTTCCGTCCGTCGAGGTATTGCCCGGTAAGCGTCTCATGCGCGCCGCTCACGGCCCCGGCATACACCAGATTGCCGCCCAGCTCGCCGGCGCCGGGCCCCAGCTCGATCATCCAGTCGGCGCCTCGCACCGCAGTGAGATCGTGCTCGACGACAACCAGGGTATTGCCGATGTCGCGCAGACGGCGCAGCAATCCGAGCAGCCGGTCGGTATCGCGCGGATGGAGTCCGATCGACGGCTCATCGAGGACGTACACCGCATCGACCAGCCGGGCGCCCAGCGAATTCGCGAGGGCAATCCGTTGTCCCTCGCCGCCCGACAGCGTGCGGGTCTGCCGGTCGAGGGTCAGGTACCCGAGTCCGACATCGCGGAGATACTCGACCCGGGCCCCCGCTTCGGTGAGGATCAGGTCCGCGACCATGCGTGCGGCGCCGCTGAGTTCCAGGGCGCCGAGCCACAGGTCGAGAGCATCGACGGTCAGCGCCGCCGCATCGGCAATCGACATCCCGGCGATGCGGACCGCGAGCGCCTCCGGCTTGAGCCGGGCACCGTGACACGCCGGACATTCGCGCGCCAGCTGGTACTGCCTCAGGAAGACGCGGATGTACTGCTTGTACCGCTTCTCTTCGAGACTTTTCAGGAACGGGAAGATCCCGACGTACCGTCCGGACCGCTGATGCAGCAGGGTGTCGCGCACGTCCTCCGGCAGCGCTTGCCACGGCCTGGCAGGGTCGGCGCCGAGCCGGCGCGCGGTGGCGGCAAGCAGGCGCCGGCGGGCCTCGTACCGCGGCTTGGTCCACGGATCGATGGCGCCGTCGTCGATCGAACGGGTCGGGTCCGGCACCACCAGTGAGAGGTCATATTCCAGCGTCGCACCGAAGCCATTGCAGACCGGGCACGCGCCACGCGGATTGTTGAACGAGAACAGCGCTGGAGTGACCATGGCCCCGGGCTGGTCGCAGGCGCTGCAGGTCGGGAATTCGGTGAACCGGAACCGGCCCGCGTCGTGGAGCACCACGGCGATCCCTTCGCCTTCGGCGAACGCGGTGGCGATGGACTCGGTGAGCCGGCCACGCTGGTCGGCGCCGACGGTGAGCCGGTCGACGACGACCAGAACCTCGGTGACGGCGGTAAGGTCGAGGCCGGTTCCGTTCTCGATGCGATGCTCGACGCCGTCGGCGATGATCCTGACGAATCCCATCGCTTTCAGTGTATCGACGGTATCAGTCCGGCCGGTTCGCGCGCTGGCGGGGAGCGGAAAGGTTACCTGGATCCGCGACGCACCGGCTGCCGCGACGACGTCGGCCGCGGATTGCGGTGTATCGCGGCGGATCGGACCGCCGCAGTTGGTGCAGAACGGTTCGCCGATCCGCGCCCACAGCAGTCGCAGATAGTCATACACCTCGGTGGCGGTGCCCACGGTGGAGCGGGATGACATCGGCGGTGTGCGCTGCTCGATGGCGATCGAGGGGGCGATGCCCTCGATCCGGTCGACCAGCGGTTTCGGCATCCGCTCCAGGAACTGCTTGGCATACGTCGACAGCGACTCGATGTAGCGGCGCTGGCCTTCGGCGTACAGCGTGTCGAATGCCAGGGAGCTCTTGCCGCTCCCCGATGGCCCGGTGACGACCGTGACGGTGCGCCGGGGGATCTCGACGGTGATGCCGCGGAGATTATGCTGGCGTGCGCCGACGACGCGAATGACGGGTTGCACCGCCGAAACGTATCACCGGGCCGTGCCTTCTCCGCGGCCGGGATTTCCTGTACGTTTGGCGCCAATGCCCGGCCTGCTCACGCCCCAGCGGCTTCGCCAGGGTTTCTCACTCTTCGTCCTGATCTCGGTGCTCGCCTACGGCGGCGTGCTGTTCTATGGGCACGGGTTCGGAGGGTTCATCGCGTCGCTGGCGCACCTGCGCTGGCGCTGGATCGTCGTCGGCGCGGCGCTGGCCTCGATGGACTGGATCGGCGGCGGCCTGCGGCTCTGGGTGCTGGCCAGCGAGGTCCATCCCGACCCACCGATCAAGGGGATGATCATCGCCGGCGGCATGGCGGCGTGGGGCTCCTACATCACCCCATTCCAGACCGGCGCCTCGCCGGTGATGATCTACGCCATGCGTCGTG
>JBOHRZ010000225.1:0-5248 GCA_050732975.1 Gemmatimonadales bacterium | reverse complement strand
CGACATAGCGCTGGAACTGGAGCGCATCGCGCTCGAAGACGAATATTTCGTGAAGCGCAAGCTCTATCCCAACGTCGATTTCTATTCGGGGCTGATCTATCAGGCGATGGGCTATCCCACCGACTACTTCACGGTGATCTTCGCGTTGGGCCGGCTGCCGGGATGGCTGGCCCAGTGGGAGGAAATGATCCGCGACAAGGAGCAGAAGATCGCCCGACCCCGCCAGATCTATACCGGCGCGGGCGAGCGGAACTTCGTGCCGATGGAAAAAAGAAAGTGAGAACTCCTAGTCCGCCGGCAGCTCCCCTTCGAGGTACGTATACCCTTCCAGTCCGGTGACGTAGTCGGCGATGAACGCGTTGGCTTCCTGGCGCGTCAATCCTGACGCCCGAGCCACCTTGCGGCGGAAGGTCGCCAACAGGTCGGAGGCCTGGTACTGCACATAGGTCAGCACTTCGGTCACGGTATCGCCGTGGACCAGGTCGGTGATCTCGTAGCCGTCGCCCCGGAGCCGGACGTGCACGGCGTTGGTGTCGCCGAAGAGATTGTGCAGGTCGCCCAGGATTTCCTGGTACGCACCGGTGAGGAAGATGCCAAGGATGTACGGTTCGTCCTCCCGCCACGGATGCAGCTCCAAGGAAGGTTTGCCCTTGCGGCCGCCGGCGAAACGGTCGATCACGCCGTCGGAATCGCAGGTCACGTCCTGCAGCGTGCCGCGGCGTGACGGCTGCTCCAGCAGGCGGTGGATCGGCATGATCGGGAAGAGCTGATCGATGGCCCAATTGTCGGGCAGCGACTGGAACACCGAGAAGTTGCAGAAATAGCGGTCGACCAGCGCGGTATCGAGGTGACCGGCAATTTCGGGATACAGGGCGCGGTCGTCGCCGATCACGTTGGCCAGGGCGTTGAGCGTGGTCAGATAGAGCTGCTCGGCGTCGGCGCGGTCGCGGAGCGAGTAGATCCCGCTGGCGAAATACTCCTGGGCGCGCTCCTTGCCGAACACGGCGTCGTGGAACGCCTCCTCGATCCGGTCGGCCGACAGGGTGTCGAGGTTCTCCTTCATCTCGCGCAGCAGCGACGGCGACTCGTCGCCGAGTTCGACCGGGCGCGGCTCGAACTGCGATTCGCAATCGATGACGTTGACCAGCAGCAGCGAGTGGTGTGCGGTCACCGCCCGACCGGACTCGGAGATCAACGCCGGCATCGGCACCTGCTCGTTGCGGCACAGACCGCCGATGGTGTACACCACGTCGTTGGCGTACTCCCGTATGGTGTAGTTCATCGACGCGGCGCGGGTGGTGCGCGATCCGTCGTAGTCGACGCCCAGCCCGCCGCCCACATCGACATAATCGACGGCAAAACCCATCTTGTGCAGCTCGACATAATAGCGGCCTACTTCTTCGAGCCCGGCCTTGACGTATCGGATATCGGTGATCTGGCTGCCGAGATGAAAGTGCACCAGCTTGAGCAGGTGCTTCCTGCCGGACTGGGTCAGGGCGTCGAGCAGGCGGACCAGTTCGACGGCCGAGAGCCCGAACTTGGACTTTTCTCCGCCGCTCTTGGCCCACCGCCCGGATCCTTCGGTCGCGAGCTTGATCCGCACGCCGATGGTGGGCTCGACCTGCATTTCGGCGGCGACCTTGAGCAGCACGTCGAGCTCGCTCAACTGCTCGATCACGATCAGGACGGTGTGGCCGATCTTCTGGCCGATCAGCGCGAGGCGCATGAATTCCTCGTCCTTGTACCCGTTGCAGACGACGAGGCCGTGGTTCCCCTCATTGAGGCCGAGAACCGCCATGAGCTCGGGCTTCGAGCCGCATTCCAGCCCGACGCCGTGTGCGGCGCCGAACTCGACGATCTCCTGGACCACGTGTCGCTGCTGGTTCACCTTGACGGGGTAGACCGTGGTGTATGTTCCTTCGTAGCCGAATTCATCGATCGCCGCGCGGAACCGGTTCGCCAGCTCGGCAATCCGTGACTTGAGGAGATCGGAAAAGCGAAGCAGCAGCGGCAACCCGACGCCCTGGGCATTGAGATCCATGGCGATGGTGTACAGATCGATGCCGCGAGAGGCCGAACCGTCGGGATGGACGGCGACGTGGCCGCTCTCGTTGACGCGGAAGTAGCCAAGGCCCCAGCCGCGCATGTTGTAGAGTTTTTCGGCGTCGCGCGCCGTCCATCTGGGCGCGTCGCTGGTGGATTCAGGACTGATCGGGGTGGCCGTCGTGGCCATCAGGTGCTCCTCACCGCGGATCCGGACGTCATGTGAGCTACAAGCTTAATGGTCACGCCGCACGGGGCATAGCGTCGCGTCGACGCCGCCGCAACGGGGGATGGTAGATCATGCGCTGGTCGTTCCGCCTGTTCCGGGTCGGCGAGACCGAAGTCCGCATTCACGTGACGTTCCTGCTGCTGGTCGGCTGGTATGCCTGGACCGGCTGGCGCACCAGCGGGCCCGCCGGTGCCGTCAACGAGACGCTCTTCGTGCTGCTGCTCTTCACCTCGGTGCTGCTGCACGAGTTCGGGCACATTCTGGCGGCGCGAGGATACGGGATTCCCACCCCGGAGATTCTGCTCTCCCCGATCGGCGGTATCGCACGGATCGCTGCCATGCCGCAGCGGCCGCGGCAGGAATTGCTGGTCTCGCTGGCCGGGCCGGCGGTGACGCTGGGGATCATCGTGGTCGGTTGGGCAGCGCTGCTCGCGACCGGCGAGGCGGGGCACTTCGTTGCCGATATCCAACGCAACGCCCTGTGGCCGATGGTGATCGCCACCAATATGGCGTTGCTGGTATTCAACCTGATCCCGGCGTTCCCGATGGACGGCGGGCGGGTCCTGCGGGCGGCGCTCGCCGGCCGGCTCGGCATGCTTCGCGGTACCCTGATCGCGGCCAGGGCGGGTCAGGTGATCGCCATCGTGTTTGTCATTGCCGGCCTGCGCGGCAACATCATCCTGCTGTTGATCGGCATGTTCGTGCTCACGGCGGCAGAAGCCGAACTGCAGTACGCCAAGCGAAGCGCGATGATCGACCAGTTGCGCGCTGAGGGGCGGCTGCCGGAAGCGTCGCGCCACCCTGACAATACGCTCGGGCCGTGATGTCCGGCGCCGGGCTGCGGGTGGCGATCACCGGTGCCACGGGGCTGATCGGCACAGCGCTGGGTGAGTCGCTCCGCCGGCGCGGCCATACCGTGCTGGCGATCTCGCGGCACCCGCCGATCGACGTGCTCTGGGACCCCGTCCGGCGTCGCATCGATACCCACCCGATCGAAGGACTCGATGCGGTGGTGCATCTGGCCGGCGAAAACCTCGCCGGCGGGCGCTGGACCGCATCGCGCAAGCAGCGGCTGCGATCGAGCCGGGTGGATGTCACGCGGTGGCTGGCGGACACGCTCGCCGGGCTGCGGCGACCGCCCCGGGTGCTGGTCAGCGCGTCGGCGGTCGGGATCTACGGCGATCGCGGCGACGAACTGCTGGACGACGATTCGCCTCCGGGCGATGACTTCCTCGCGCGACTGGCGGTGGATTGGGAGACCGCGGCCGATCCCGCGCGGCAGGCGGGGATCCGGGTTGTCCATCCCCGCTTCGGCATGGTGCTGGCGCGCCAGGGCGGAGCGCTCGCAAAGATGGTCCCGCCGTTCCGGCTCGGCATTGGCGGGCGGATCGGCAACGGGCGCCAGTGGATCACCTGGGTCGCGATCGACGATGTCGTGGCGGCGACGGAGCACCTTATCGTGTCGGACGATCTCGCCGGCCCGGTGATTGTCGCCGCGCCCGCGCCGGTACGCAACGCCGATTTCGTCGCGGCGCTGGGGCGGGCGCTGCATCGCCCCACCGTGCTGCCCGTGCCGGCGTTCGCCCTGCTCGCCGTCTACGGCGAAATGGCGCGCGCCACGCTGCTGGCGAGCCAGCGTGCCGTGCCCGTCCGGCTGACCGCGCACGGGTTTACGCCGCGGTTCGGGTCGATCGATGCAACGCTGCGCGATCTGCTGGCGCCCGTCCATGGGTAACGATCGCGTCTCCCGACGATCGGGACGACTACGTTTGGCGCATGGCCAGCGGTACGCGTCCGGCAATCGTCCTCCTCTCGGGTGGCATGGACTCCGCGACCTGCCTGGCGATCGCCCGTGAAGCCGGATTCGCCTGTCACGCGCTGTCCTTCCAGTACGGGCAGCGGCACGCCGGCGAACTTGCCGCCGCGGCGCGGATGGCGGCGGCACTTGGCGCCGTCGAGCATCGCGTCGTCACCGTCGATCTGCGCGCGTTCGGTGGATCGGCACTCACCGCCGACCTGGCCGTCCCGATGGACCGCTCGCTCGCCGAGATCGGAGCGGACATTCCGGTGACCTATGTGCCCGCGCGCAATACGGTATTTCTGAGTTACGCCTTGGCGTACGCCGAAACGCTGGGCGCCCGCGACATCTACATCGGGGTCAACGCCCTCGACTATTCCGGCTATCCCGACTGCCGCCCGGCGTTCGTCGCGGCGTTCCAGGCGGCGGCACGCCTGGGGACGAGACTCACCGACCTGACGATTCGCGCCCCGCTGATCCGGATGTCGAAGGCGGAGATCGTCGCCAGGGCGCGGTCCCTGGGCGTCGATCTGGGCCAGACCCTCAGTTGTTACTCGCCGGATGACGGCGGCAACGCCTGCGGGCACTGTGACGCCTGCACCATCCGCCTCAAGGCATTCGCCGAGTGCGGACTGGTCGATCCAGCGCCCTATCGGAGCACCTGACGTGAGTTACGCCGTGAAGGAGATCTATTACACGCTTCAGGGCGAGGGTATGCGCGCCGGACGGCCAGCGGTATTCTGCCGTTTTGCGGGCTGCAATCTGTGGAGCGGCCGGGAAGCGGATCGGCGCAGCGCCGTCTGCCGGTTCTGCGACACCGATTTTGTCGGAACCGGAGGTCCGGGCGGCGGGAAGTTCGCGACCGCAACCGAACTCGCGAACCAGGTCGCCGCCATGTGGCCCCGAAGCGAGTACGCCGCGGAGGTCCGGTACGTCGTCTGCACCGGCGGCGAACCGACGCTGCAGCTCGACGTCGCGCTGATCACCGCACTCCACGACCGCGGATTCGAGATCGCCGTGGAGTCGAACGGCACCATTCCGATGCCGCCCGTGGTTGACTGGACCTGCATCTCGCCGAAAGCGGGCACCACCCTGGAGCAGATTGCCGGCGACGAACTCAAGCTGGTCTATCCGCAACCCGGAGCCGAACCCGAGCGCTACGTCGATCTCGATTTCGA
>JBOHRZ010000224.1:0-5258 GCA_050732975.1 Gemmatimonadales bacterium | reverse complement strand
TTGCTGACGAAGGGCAAGTGGAAGGCCCTAGTCCGTGGTGCCCGCGTCAATGGCGCCGAGCCGTCCGCCGCGGCCGATTTCAACGCGCTGGCAATACACTTCGCGCTCCAGGACGCGCGATCCCGTCTCGCGGTGCGTTGGGCCCGGCTCGCTGAGCCAGTCGGACTGCCAAGGATTGCGGCGTTACCCGACCCACCGGAACCGACTCTGCTGGAGTTTGCCCAGCAATTTGATCCCCTGCTCAGGTGGTGGACCGAGCATTGGACCGCAATAGAGAGGATGGCAAGCTCGCTCGGTTTTCTATGGAACGACTTCCGTGCCGCCGCAGTCGCGGGTGACAGTCCGCTGTCACCCTACGACCGGGACGTCGCCCTGCTCCGCGACCGGGTGCAGGCATTGATCTCGCACCGGGCTGCCGCCGCACGGTCGGAGCGCGCGAAGAGGATTCTGGGCGAAGCCGCCGCCAACCTTGCCGTCTTTGATGGCCCGGTATGCCGCACAGTGCGCGATGCCATTGCTCGGGGTGATGAAACCGCGTACGAGGTTGCGTTCGAGGCGCTGCGGGCGCTTACGGCCAAGCAGACTCTCGCTACACGCCGACGCGTCTTGCTGGAACGACTTGCGCCCTCGGCGCGGCCGTGGGCCGAGGCAATCAATCGCCGGCTTGGGGAGCATGGTGCATCGACAGTGCCCGGCGATCCGATACTTGCATGGCGTTGGAGGCAGCTCTCACAAGAAATTGCCCGTCGCGCATCACTCGACGAAGTCGCGCTTGGCGCCCGTCTCGTCGAGTGCCAGCGCACTCTACGCGAGACGACCGCGAACCTCATTGACCGGAAGGCGTGGCTGGGCCAGAAACGCCGGGTCGGATTGGCGCAACAACAGGCACTGCATGGTTGGGCGCAACTGCAACGGCGCATCGGCCGCGGCACCGGAAAGCGCGCGCCGGCACTCCAGGCCCAGGCGCGAAAGGAGTTGTCGCGAGCACAGGGCGCGGTGCCGGTCTGGATCATGCCGCTCGCCCGCGTTGCGGAGGCGGTGGATCCGGTGGGCGGCAGGTTCGACGTCGTTATCATCGACGAAGCGAGCCAATGCGATCTGAGCGGCCTTCTTACTTGGTATCTCGCTGATCAGGTCGTCGTGGTCGGTGATGACAAACAGGTGAGTCCGATGGCCGTCGGTCAGAAGGCTGATCGTGCTCAGGATTTGATCAATCAGCATCTCCATGATGTCCCCAATCATCAGCTCTACGACGGCAGAACATCACTTTACGACCTGGCTCAGCAAGCGTTTGGCGGGACGATCCGGCTTCGAGAACACTTCCGCTGCATGCCTGACATCATCGGCTTCTCGAATGAGCTGTCGTACGATTTCGAGATCCAGCCACTTCGAAATCCGGATGCCGTGCCGGCGCCCCACGTTATCGAGCATGTCGTCGCTGGCGCGACCCGTGACGGTAAGACGAACGTCGCAGAGGCAGAGTTCATCGCCGCGGCCATTGCGGCCGTGCTTGAGCGCCCCGAGTATGCGGGAAAGACAATCGGGGCGATTTCATTGCTGGGCGATGAGCAGGCACACCTCATCTTCGCCAAGACCGCCCTGGTGGCCGAACCGAGCAAATTGCAAGAGCGGCAGTTTCTGGCAGGCAATTCAGCGCAATTCCAGGGTGATCAACGTCACGTGATCTTCCTCTCGATGGTCGATTCGCCGGGCGACGCGCCGCACACCATGCGGCAGGAGGAGTATCTGAAGCAGCGGTACAATGTGGCGGCGAGCCGAGCACGTGACCAGATCTGGCTTGTCCACTCACTCGATCCGGCGCGGGATCTCAAGCCGGGCGACGTACGCAAACAACTGATAGACTATGTGCGTGCCCCTGGCGCCCGAGAGGCCGGCGCAAGGAAGGCCGCCAAGCGCGCCGAATCGCCGTTCGAGATGGAGGTGATTTCCCGGCTGGCGGCTGCGGGGTACGCCGTGGAGCCGCAGGTCAAGGTTGGAAGCTATCGTATTGATATGGTGGTCCGCGGAAAGGGTGGGCAGGTCGCCATCGAGTGCGACGGAGCCCGGTTCCACCCACCCGAGAAGATTCCCGAAGATCTCGCGCGTCAGGCGATTCTTGAGCGCTGCGGTTGGCGCTTCGTCCGAATCCGGAGTACCGCGTACTTCGCCGACCCCGATGCCGCAACGGCGCGAGCGTTCGAGCAGATCCGGGCACTCGGTGTTGAGCCGGATGGATTTGAATCGCCGATGCTGGCACTCGACTCGGATCCATTGATTGCGGCCATCCGGCGGCGGGCCTGGGAGATCATGCACGACCAAGGCTGGGTCACGCCCATTCCGTCGTCACCGTTGGATGCCTCCTTACTCAGCGGCTCTGATGATGCCGATAGAAGCCCACTCGAGCCGGACCAAGCCGGGACACCAAATGGCTAAGGCTCCGAAGCGCGCTGCGCCCAAGTCCGTCGAAACCCTCGTCAACGACGAGGCCAAGCGGACGAACATTCCGACGGCCGAGTATGAGGCGCTGACCGGGAAGGCCAATCAGGAACTGGAGATCGCGTACAAGCGGCGGAATCGCGACCTCGATCCGCAGCTGGTCTGGCGCGGCAAGGACGAGCAGGACTGGAGCGACCTGGTGGTGCCGGTGCCGCCGCTCTACATCCAGGAGAAGGTCCATCCCAAGGCGTTGATCGACGACCTGCTGCGCCAGACGCGGGAGCGGAAGCACGACGAAGGCGAGGCGATGGCCGATCTCTTCGCCGACTTCAACGGGATCCCGAAGGGCGTGGACAAGACCGAGTTCTACCAGCACGACCAGAACTGGTCGAACCGGATGATCCTCGGCGACTCGCTGCAGGTCATGGCGTCACTCGCCGAGCGCGAGGGGCTCCGGGGAAAGGTGCAGTGCATCTACTTCGACCCGCCGTACGGGATCAAGTTCAACTCGAACTTTCAGTGGAGCACCACGTCGCGCGACGTCAAGGACGGCAATACAGCCCACATTACCCGCGAGCCTGAGCAGGTGAAAGCCTTTCGCGACACGTGGCGCGATGGGATTCATTCGTACCTCACTTACCTGCGTGACCGGCTGACGGTAGCGCGCGACCTGTTGACGGAGAGCGGTAGCGTTTTCGTTCAGATCGGGGATGAGAATGTTCATCGGGTGCGCGCCCTGCTGGATGAGGTGTTCGGCGAGGCGAATTATTGTTGCCAACTGCTCTTCAAGAAGACAGTCGGCCAAACGTCAGAATTGGTAGCCAGCGTACACGACAACTTGCTGTGGTATGCGAGGAACAAGGCGTCCGTAAAGTTCCGACCCGGATTCAGGCCACGTTCTGACGCTGAAGATGATCGCGCGTACCGTTTGGTCGACCGAGATTTCCGAGTGCAAGCATTCGACGATAAAGCGCCCATAGAGAGTGACCGTCGGTTCGCGCCTGGCGATACTACCTCGCAGACTGGATCAGTCGCAAGCAGATTCCCCGTCGAGTTCGAGTCGAGAACCTACCAACCAGCCGGTCAAACGCGCGGCTGGACTACAAACGCCGATGGAATTACCCGGCTCGGGCGGGCTTCAAGGCTCGCCGGCGTTGGCAACACGTTGGTTTTCCGACGTTATTTGAGTGACTTTCCAGTAGTGCGGTTGACCTCCGTTTGGGATGACACGGTCCAGAGCACTTTCGCTGCTACGAAAATCTATGTTGTCCAGACGGCCACACGGGTGGTTGAGCGGTGTGTACAAATGGCGTCGGACCCAGGCGACCTTGTTCTTGACCCAACTTGTGGCTCGGGTACGACGGCAGTGGTGTCTGAGGAATGGGGCCGCCGTTGGATCACGATTGATACGTCACGCGTGGCGCTTGCGCTCGCCCGCGCCCGCATTATGGGCGCACGCTATCCGTTCTACTTGCTCGCAGATTCGCGTGTGGGGCAGCTCAAGGAGGCCGAGCGGTCCGGGAAAGCGCCACCGGAACAGGCAACGCACTATGACCTCCGGCAGGGCTTCGTATACGAACGGGTCCCGCACGTCACGCTCAAGTCGATTGCCAACAACGCCGAAATCGACGCGATCTGGGACAAGTGGCATGCCACTCTGGAGCCGCTACGTCAGCAGATCAACGCCATCGTTGGTGGTATCGAAGAAGAGTGGCAGATGCCGCGTGAAGCTCCAGCGACATGGACCGAGTGGGCAAAGGTGCTGCATGCTTCCTGGTGGACCGCGAGGATCGACCGTCAAAGGGAGATCGACGCCTCGATCGCGGCCAAAGCCGAGTACGAATATCTCTACGACAAGCCATACGAGGACAACAAGAAGGTCCGGGTAGCCGGGCCATTCACGGTCGAGTCCCTCTCGCCACACCGGGTCGTTGAGGCCGACGGCGGCGGGATGTCTGGCGCAACGTTGAGTAAGCGGACCGGCTACGCCTCGGAACGCAATTTCGCCTCGATGATCATTGAGAACCTCCAGGCGGCTGGCGTCCAGCAGGCCGCAAAGGGAGACAAGATCACATTCACCGGAATCGCTCCCTGGCCCGGCGAGCTGATCTGCGCTGATGGTCGCTACCAGGAGGGAAGCAAGGAACGCCGGGCGGCGATCTTCATCGGGCCGGAATTTGGAACGGTGTCCCGGCCCGACCTTGTCGCGGCGGCGCGGGAGGCGGCCGAGGCGGAGTTCGACGTGCTGATCGCGTGCGGATTCAACTTCGAGGCGCGCACCACCGAATTCGAGAAACTCGGCCGACTCCCGGTTCTCAAGGCCCGGATGAACGCCGACCTGCACATGGCCGACGAACTGCGGAAGACCGACAAGGCGAATCTCTTCGTGGTCTTCGGGGAGCCAGACATCGAGGTGCAGCCCGCGGAACAGGGCCGCATCCGGGTGCGGGTGAAGGGCGTGGACGTGTTCGACCCGACCACCGGCGAGATCCGCTCGGACGATCCCGACCGGATCGCCTGCTGGTTCATCGACACCGATTACAACGAAGAGTCGTTCTTCGTCAGACACGCGTACTTCCTCGGCGCTAACGACCCGTACAAGGCGCTGAAGACAACGCTCAAGGCAGAGATCAATCACGAGGCGTGGGAGTCGCTGCACTCCGACACGTCCCGCCCGTTCGACAAGCCGAAGAGTTGGAGGATTGCGGTGAAGGTGATCAATCACCTCGGGGATGAGGTGATGAAGGTGGTGAGGGTGTGACTACTTGCCGGCCCATTCGCGTCGGCACCGCGCCAGGTGTTTCCGGCGCCGCTGGCACAAG
>JBOHRZ010000223.1:0-5262 GCA_050732975.1 Gemmatimonadales bacterium | reverse complement strand
ACCCGGGTCGACACGAACGGTAAAGATGCCGCGGGCGGGAACCGTAAAATCAATTACACCCTCGGACCATGGCAGCGGCGCGATGCGGCGTTCGTCGGCACGAACCGCTGATGCCAGGCCGGCCGGCGCGCGAACCATCCATCGGCCGCTGACTCCCGACGAATCGGCGTTGTAGCAGCGCAGTACGATCCCGGATCCGTCCTCGGACGGCTTCGCCGCGGAGAAGACGAGCCCGGTGCCCTCCAATTCCACACCGTCGCGCGGCAAGGCATCGATGCTGCCGGTGTAGTCGCGGATGAATGTCGCCTGGATCGGTGCGAAGGCATCCTCCCAGAACGACTCAAGCAGCGGTACGTCGAAGATCTCCGACTCGGTGACCGGCACCACGGCGACGTCGACGGCGTGGCGGCCATGTTCCTGTGCGCCGGGCGTCGCGACCGGCCAGGCCGCATGGCCGGGGCGCTCGGTGAGGGTGTCGCGCGAGAGTTCACCAACGGAGCGGCTGAGCGTCAAGTACAGCTCGCGCTCGCCGGTCCATTCGTATTCGCAGAACCCCGGCGACAGGAGTACCAGGCCACGACTACC
This sequence comes from Gemmatimonadales bacterium, assembly GCA_050732975.1. GTDB lineage: Bacteria > Gemmatimonadota > Gemmatimonadetes > Gemmatimonadales > GWC2-71-9 > Palsa-1233. The sequence continues at coordinate 4,677 of JBOHRZ010000223.1, read as the reverse complement.
CGCGGCGGCGCCAACGAAGCGGTGTGCGGGCGAGGTGGCGACCGGGCGCTCGTCAGCGGAGGATGGCGCGGCCGCGCCTGACTCGCGCGTCTCGAATCCGAAGGCTGCCCCCGCGATCGCGAAGTCGCCGACGCCGACCGGCAACCTGAGCCGCAGCCGGTGATCCACGGCCTCATTGTCGAATTCGACGTGTACCCGCACGATCGGCGAATCAGCGTAGAGTACGATGACGCGCCGCCCGGCGATCCGCCCGTCAGGTCGTTGGATCGCGAACCGGGATTCGATCGCGGCGACCAGCGGACCGCCGGCAATGAGCGTTGGCGGGCGACAGGTCGCTTCGCTGATGCCCGGCAGCAGGTGCGGCGTGTAGCAATCGCCGGTGTCCCCCTGGTCGCAGACTGCGAGGACGTCGCGGTAATGCTCGCCGGTGCGACGGTCGATCAGCAGCACCCGGCCATCCTGGTCCACGTGGATCTCGACGTGACTATTGGCGACGCGGCCATTTTCGGCGTCGAGGCCCTGGGCGGGAGGCGTTGCCCGACCGGTCTGCCAGAGGTAACCGCGCAGTCCCAGCCCGGGGAGATCGACTGCCCGCATCGCCACTCGCACCCTGTCGACGTCGGCCAGCGCGGGATAGTGGTGCCGCGCATCGATCCGCTCCATTGCCCGCGATCGATCGAGTACCTGAACCGGCACGACGCCGCCGTCGTCGGTCACGAAGTGCCCCGGTATGTATCCGCTCCCGGTTCGAATCGTTGTATCGGACGGCGGACCGACCGGTACGCTGCGACGAAACGCCGTCATTTCTGCGACGACGATTCCGCTGCGGCGGCGCGCACCGGGGTTCCAGAGCAGGACGGCCGGCCGAGCTGTCGACGGATCGTCGCGCGCCCGGTCGGGATCATGCGACGACAGCCGGTGCAGGGAATCGGTCGCGATCTCATCGGCGATGGCCGCGACGCTTGCGAGGCGCACTTCCTGTTCGCGGGCGACGTCGTCGGACATCGTGCCGCAGATCGTGTCGTGAAACTGGCACTGCAGCAGGGTGACGCGGGCCGCGTGGAGGCCGGGACGGAGGTCGACCCCGGTCCACCAGCGTGCCATCGCCGCCAGCGGTTCCGCCCGACGGAGCAGTGCGCGTTCGACCTGGCTGAAGCGCCGCTTCAGTCGGAGTCGCGTTCCGTGCACCCCCTGCAGGAGCCAGCTTCCGCCGCCATAATCGCGAAACTCACGGGCGACGACTTCGAGCGGGCAGGCTTCGACTTCGACGGCATCAAAGTATTCACTCAGCGAACTGATGCGTACGAAATTGCCCGACTCGAGCGCCTGGATTCCGTCGCGGATCGCCAGTTCGTCATCCGGCGCGGCGTGATGGTCCGCACCGAGGAACACCGCGATCTGCGACGTCACGGCACGAGCGACGACCCGGTCACGGATCCCGCCCCAGTGGCGCGCGGGATCCCCGCATGCGAGCACGGCTCCGAGTTCATATCCCTGCGGCGGCAATACATGCAGGGTTACGGAACGGTGGTCCGGACCGGACCAGCTCCAGAGGTCCCGTTCCGCGGCGTCGCCCGCGCCGCGCCAGACCAGCGCCCGTTCGATGCCGAACTCGCGCGCGAGAATCGGGAGTATCGACGGATGTCCGACCGCGTCCGGACTGTACAGCACATCCATTCGTCCGCCGATCCGTTCGGCGGCCGTCGCGCCCTCGAGCAGATTGCGGATCAGCGATTCGCCCGATGGAATCAGTTCGTCGGCCAGGATGTACCAGGGTCCGATTTCCAGTTGCGATCGCCGCACGGCGCCGGCGATGTCGTCCGCAAGCTCCGGTTCGACACCGATGGCGTCGTCGAGCAGCACCGTCTGGCCATCGAGCACGAACCTGGCGTCGTCGTCGCGCGCGAGCATCGTCGCCAGGTCCGTCACGGCCCGATGCAGACGCGGTCGAAACGCCGCCTCGGTCTGGTACCACTCGCGGTCCCAGTGGGTGTGGAAGATCAGGTGAAAGACCAGCGGCGAGGCCATGGCGCAAAGCTAACGGCCGTGCCACATCCCGCCCGATGCTACGCCGTGACGCTGGGTCGCGGCGGGTGATCGGGTCCCGAGCCCGCTCCGGTAGCGACGATCGCGGCAGAAATGTCGCTGAGATCCTCGGGCGCAAGCGCCAGCGTGGCGGCGGCGATCCAGCCATCGACCTGCCCGAGATTCCTCGCGCCAACGATGGCGCTGGTGACGCCCGGCCACGCGAGCGTCCATGCGATAGCGATTGCGCCGACCGACACGCCGCGGCGCGCCGCAATCGGGCGCAGCGCATCGACCAGCGCGAGATTGTGTCGCAGCGGCTCACCCGAGAAGTTCGCCGACCGCGACCGCCAGTCATTTGCCGGCAGCGCTGCAGCACGCGCCGCGGTGAAACTTCCGGTGAGCAGGCCCGATTGCATCGGCGCATAGACGATGACCCCGGTGCGATGTTCCTCGCACCACACCAGTTCCGCATCGGCGACTTTCCGCCGGATCACCGAGAACGGCGGTTGCAGCGATTCGACGTGGGCGATCGCCTCGGCGCGAGCCAGGTGCGCCACGTCGTGGTTGGAAAGACCCACGGCACGAGCCAGGCCATCGCGCTTGATCGCCTGCAGTTCGCCCCAGTATTCCGACATCGGCGTGCCGTCATCTGGCGGCCAATGCAGCTGGTAGAGGTCGATGCGTTCGACGCCCAGACGCTCGATCGACGCCTGCACCTCACGCCGCAGGCTCGCCGGTGATGCGATGCGCTTCGGCTCGGCGCCGGGGTTGTTGTCGTCCCAGACCAGACCGCCCTTGGTAAATACCAACGGCCGCTGATTGCGCGGCAGTTCACGCAATGCCGCGCCAACGACGCGCTCGGAGTGTCCCAGGCCGTACACCGCTGCGGTATCGATCCAGTTGATGCCCAGTTCGACGGCGCGATGGATCGCGGCGATCGAGTCGCGGTCGTCCTGCGATCCCCACCCGTACCGGCCCGTGCCGCCGCCGATCGCCCAAGCGCCGAGTCCGACGTGGGTGATCTCCATGTCGGTCGTGCCGAGCCGGCGCGTCGGGAGAGCAGTCACCGGGTCAGGCAGAGGAGGCGCCACGCAATGCGACCGTGACGTCGTCGGGACGACCCAGCGCCGCAAGGATGGTTACCCAGACCGCGGAGTACGCCGCTGCTCTGATGCGATCGATCTTGCGGTTGCCGATTGTCGTTCCGTCGCTGACTGTCTGCCAGCGTCCGTTGACCCATCCCTCGACCCGGTACCGGGCCACGACCTGTCCGCGAGCAACGTCTTCGGCGAGGTCGACAGCGTCGACCATCCGGGCGCGGCCGAGTTCGACCTGGCCGATCGCGGAATGGCCATCGGTGCGCCACTCCCAGTGGCGGCCGTGCGCGATGTCGTTCGCAAAGGCCGCGTCGAGTGCCGAGCGCATTCCGGCGAGACGCGCAACGTCGGTGTCGTGCAGCAGACCGTGGCGATCGGGCGGCACGTTCAACAGCAGTTTCGCATTGTGACCGACCGACGAGCAGTAGAGGTTCACGAGCTGATCGACGCTCTTCACGCGATCGTCCTCGGCAACGTGGTTGAACCAACCCGGACGAATGGAGACGTCGCATTCACCGGGGCGCCACACGGTTCCGTCCGGATCTCCGTGCTGAAGCATCGCGGTCACCGCGGGGCCGCTGGCACCGGGATACGGCACCACCGCGGGATCAACCGTCGACCAGTTCGTTTCCGCCGCGTGACCGTCTTCGTTGCCGATCCAGCGGATGTCGGGGCCGGCATCGGAGAACATCACTGCGTCGGGCTGGAGGCGGCGCACCAGGCCCCAGAATCGCGGCCAGTCATAGACCTGCCGCCGGCCGTTGGGACCCTCGCCGTTGGCGCCGTCGAACCAGACTTCGGCGATCGGTCCGTAGCGCGTCAGCAATTCGGTGAGCTGCGCGCAGTACATGTCGTTGTAGCGGGGCGAGTCGCCATACGCGGGCGCGTTGCGGTCCCACGGCGATAGATAGACGCCCGCCTTGAGTCCGAAGGTGCGGCAGGCCTCAGTAAACTCGCGCACCACGTCGCCCTGCCCATTGCGCCACGCGCTCGACGCCACCGAATGTTGCGTGGTCGCGGTGGGCCAGAGACAAAAACCGTCGTGATGCTTGGCGGTGAGGATCATCGCCCGGAAGCCGCCGGCCCGGGCGGCCCGCGCCCATTGTCGGGCGTCGAGTGCGTCCGGCGCGAAGATGGCGGGATCTTCGTGACCGTCACCCCATTCACGGTCGGTGAAGGTGTTCACGCCGAAATGGAGGAACATGGCCAGTTCGTCCCGCTGCCAGGCGAGCTGCGACGGCGACGGCGTCGGTCGTGGCGAGAATCGGCGCCCCGACCGCCGGATGGCGGCGAAGCGCGGCGCGGTCAAGGCCGCTGCCGCGGCGGCGAGGAACTCGCGGCGGGTTGTCATGATCCTCCCGGTGTAGACGCGGACAATGCGGCGACTCGATGATAATGCCCCGGCGGCAGACTTGATCGCCCGATCGGGTCCGTCCAAGTTGCTTCCCGCGCAACCGCGCTGGACAGGTGTCCGAGTGGCTGAAGGAGCCGGTCTCGAAAACCGGTATACCGGTAACGGTATCGAGGGTTCGAATCCCTCCCTGTCCGCTGA
>JBOHRZ010000222.1:0-5286 GCA_050732975.1 Gemmatimonadales bacterium | reverse complement strand
GTGCTGGCCTATCTCGCCTACCGCTTCGAATGGCGGTTCGGCGTCGCGGCGGTCGTCGCCACCTTCCACGACATCGTGCTCACGATCTGCTTCATCGGCGTGCTGCATCTCGAGGTCTCGCTGGTCGTGGTGGCGGCGGTGCTCTCGATGGTCGGGTATTCGCTCAACGACACCATCGTGATCTTCGACCGGGTGCGCGAGAACCTCCGCAAGAGCCGCCGCGAGCAGCTCGAAGCGGTGCTCAACCGGTCGATCAACGAAACGCTGCCGCGTTCGGTCCTGACTCACACCACCGCGCTGGCGACACTGAGCGCGCTGGCGATCTTCGGCGGACCGGTGATCCGTCCCTTTGCGCTGGTCATGTTCTTCGGCGTCTTCACCGGGACCTTTTCATCGGTGTTCATCGCGGCGCCGGTGCTGCTGATCATCGAGCGGAAATGGCCCAGCATGGAAGGCCGCGGCACGCGAGTAGCCGGGCGGAGCGGGGCGCAGCGAGGGAAGCCGCAACCGGTCTGAGCCGGTGCTGATTGACACCCACTGTCACCTGACCGATCCGGCGTTCGATGCCGACCGGGCCGCGGTGATCGATCGAATGCTCGCCGCCGGGGTGCTGGGCGCCGTGGTGATCGAGAGCGACGTCGACCGCCTGGCTGCGACCCGGGCGTGGGCGGCGACCCAGCCGACAATTCGCCTCGCGGCCGGATGCCACCCCCACGATGCCGACCGCTGGGACCCGGCGCTGGCCGCAGTACTGGATGCCGCGTGGCACGACGGCGTCGCCGCTGTCGGTGAAATCGGACTCGACTACCACTACGACCACGCGCCGCGCCAGGTGCAGCGCGCGGCGTTCGCCGCGCAGCTCGGCCGCGCGGTCGATGTCGGGCTGCCCGCCGTGATTCACGCTCGCGAAGCCGATGAGGACGTGGTCGCGGTGCTTCGCGAACAGCCGGGCGCGGTGGTTGTGCTGCACTCTTTCTCGAGCGGACCGGTACTGCGCGATGCCGGGCTCGCCGACGGATGGTACTTCTCGTTCAGCGGCATGGTCACGTTCAGGTCGTGGGCACAGACCGAGGTAGTACGCGCGGTGCCGGCCGAGCGCCTTCTGGTCGAGACGGACTCGCCCTACCTCGCCCCCGTGCCACACCGTGGGCATCGCAACGAACCCGCGTTCGTCGCGGCCACCGCCGCGCGCGTCGCCGAACTGCGCGGCACCACCGTCGACGCGATCGCGGCCGCGACCAGCGCCAATGCCCGACGACTGTTCTGGAATGATCCGGCGTCCACTTCCACCCCGTGAGGAAAGTCATGGATTCGATTGCAACCGCTGCAGCGCCGAAGGCGATCGGGCCGTATTCGCAGGCGATCGCCGCGAACGGCTTTCTCTTCACGGCCGGGCAGATCGCCCTCGATCCCGACACGATGGAGATCGTTCCCGGCGGCGTGGTCGAACAGACCGAGCGCGTGATGGGCAATCTCGGCGCCGTCCTCGCCGCAGCCGGGGTCGGCTTCGACGACGTCGTGAAGACCACGGTCTTCCTGCAGGATATGGGCGACTTCGCGGCGATGAACGAGGTCTATGCCCGGCACTTCGGCGCGCACCGCCCCGCGAGATCGACGGTGGCCGCGGCCGGTCTCCCGCGCGGGGTGCGAGTGGAGATCGAACTCGTCGCCGCGTTGCGTACCTAGATTGCCGTCATGCGCGGATCCGGGTGGCTGGCAGTGATCGCGATCGGCGGCGCGGTGCCGGCGGCGGCGCAGTTGCCGGCGCAGGCTCCGATCCGGATCGTAGCCGATACGGTGCCGCACGCGGCCAGGCCACTCAACTATTTCGCCCGTTCGCTGCTGATCCCGGGGTGGGGGCAGGCGTCGCTCGGTCGCAAGCTGACCGCCGGCCTCTTCATCGGTTTCGAGGGGCTGGCGCTGGGAATGACGCTCAAGGCGTCGTCGGAGCTGCACTACGTCGAACAGATCGATTCGGCCAAGACGGTGACCAAGCGGGCCGAGCGGCAGGACTGGATTGTGCTGCTGGCGTTCAACCACCTGTTGAGCGGACTCGAGGCCTACGTCTCGGCGCAGCTGCGGGGGTTTCCGCCGGATCTCCGGCTCCAGGTCCTTCCCGGCCGCCGACCCGGCATCGGGGTGACCGTGGGTCTGCCGCACTGATGTCGGCCGCGCCCATCGGCATCTTCGACTCGGGAATCGGCGGACTCACGGTGGCGCGCGCCGTGCACCGCGCGCTTCCCGGCGAATCAACTATCTACGTCGGCGATACCGCCCGGGTCCCCTGGGGCAACAAGTCGCCGGAGACGGTGCGCCGTTACGCCCGGGAGATCGCGCAATGGCTGCTGGGACAACGGGTGAAGATGATCGTGATCGCCTGCAACACGGCGACAGCGCACGCCCTCGATGACCTGCGGAGCTGGTCGCCAGTGCCGGTGATCGGTGTGATCGAACCCGGCGCGCGCGGAGCCGCCGCGGCAACGGTCAGGGGACAGGTCGGCGTGATCGGCACCGCCGGAACGATGGTGTCACACGCCTATCGCCGGGCCCTGCTCGCGATCCGCGCCGATCTCGCCGTGACGGAGCAGCCGTGTCCGCTCTTCGTGCCGTTCGTCGAGGAGGGTTGGCTCGACCACCGCGCCGTTCGCTTGGTGGCGGAGGAATATCTGGCGCCGTTGCGCGCGGCGCGCATCGACACTCTGGTGCTGGGATGCACGCACTATCCGCTCCTCAAGACGCTGATCGCCGAAGTCATGGGAGGCCCCGCGGTGCTGGTCGACAGCGCCGACGAGACCGCCCGGGAGGTCGCCGGCACCCTGAATGAAGCCGGCCTCGCCGCCCCGGCCGGCGCGGTGCCGGTTCGCCGCTGGATCGCCACCGATGATGCCGAGCGATTTTCGCGGGTCGGTGCCATCTTCATGGGAGAGCTGCCCGGTCCGGTGGAGATCATCGACCCGGCGCAGCCGGCCCACTCCGGGTCAGGCGAACGTCTCGAGGCGGATGTCTGAATCGGTGATGACTGCGTAACGATGTTCCGCGAGCCAGGCCCCCGGATTGACGTACCACCGCCCGGGTTCAACCTCGGTCAGCGCGCTCCGATGCGTGTGACCCATCACCAGCGCGCCGATGTCGGCGTCGGCGCGGAGCAGGTCCCCGGCAAACTGCGCCTGACGGGTCGCGGCGGCGGCAATTCGCTCGGCACGGGCCCGTGTCTTGTCCGGGTAGTGACCGAGAAGCCTGGCGATGCCGAACCCTGCGGCTGGCGGCAGCAGCTCGAAGCCGCGGATGACGATGGGCGTACCGAGGATCCTGTTGAGCGCCGCGGCGCTCCAGTGCTCTTCGTGGAGACCGTCGCCGTGCAGGCCGACGACCAGTCGATCGCCGACGGTGCATCGGACCCGGCGGGGATCGAAGGTGATGCCGGCGCTGGCGCTCCAGAAGGTGTCGCCCCAGCGGTCGTGGTTGCCGCCGATCATCAGGATCGGAAACCGGCGCGCCAGTTCGATGATCCGTGCGGTGACGCGCATGCAGGCGCGAGGAACCAGGCGCTTGTAGGTGAACCAGAAGTCGAAGATGTCGCCGGCCAGCAGGAGGGAATCACCGAGTTGCGGCGCACGATCAAGAAACGCGAGGAACGCCTCCTCGTCGGCAGGCGCGGAGGCGTTGAGATGCGCATCGGCGACGACCAGCAGTTGGTGACCGATCACGGCGCGAAAGGTGAGCGATGACAGGGGCGCAGGCAACCGACCACGGGACGGTGACGACGATCCGCCACCGGGTCGACTATTCCGAGACCGACCAGCAGGGCGTGGTCTATCACGCCCGGTATCTGGTCTGGCTCGACGTGGCGCGTACCGAGCACCTCCGTCAGACCGGCCTCTCGTACCGCGAACTCGAAGTGGCGGGCTTCATGCTCATGGTCTCGGGACTGGCGGTGCGATACCGCCGCCCGGCCCGGTACGACGACTGGATCCGGGTGCGCGTCTGGGTGCGCGCCATGGCATCCCGGCGGGTGTCGTTCGGCTACGCCATCGAGAATGAGGCCACCGACGCCCTCCTCGCCACGGCGAGCACCGACCTCCACATCGTCGACCGTTCCCTGCGCCTCACCCGCTTTCCCGATGACGTCGCCGCCCGACTGCTACCGGTCGCCGACCCGGTACGCCTGTGACCCTGCGCATAGCTATGGTACTCACAGGTATAGCTGCGTGGGGCGCGGTGCGGGCATCGGCCCAGGATCCGGCTCTGGTCGAAGCCCTGGCTCCGGTGCTGATGGCCGAGGACCGCCGCGCCTTTGATCCCGCGGTGCTGGAACAGGCCCTGGCCAACCCCGACCCCGCGGTCCGCGAGGCCGCGGCGCTGAGCGTCGGGCGACTGGGAGACCGCCGCGGCGTGCCGCTGCTGCGCGCCGTCCTGACCGACAGCGCCGACGAGGTCGTCGCCGACGCGTTCTTCGCCTTCGGCCTGCTGCGCGACACGGCGGCCGTCGAGCCGATTATCGCGCGGCTCCGGGCGCCGGATCCGCTGCCACCCGACGCGATTGCCGAGGCCGCCACGGCCCTGGCGCGAATCGGCGGCGACAAGGCCTCCGGGTTCATCGCCGGGATGTTGACCGGCGCGACCGATGTGGCGCGCGACCGCATCCCGTCATTCATTCCCACCGCGCTGCTCGACGGCTGGCATCTTGGTGCCCGCATGCCGGTGGCGGCAATGATCCATTACACCAGCGACACGTCGGCCGACCTGCGCTGGCGTGCACTCTATGCGCTGGGACGCCTGCGGATTCCCGCCGCGGGCCGGGCGGTGCTCAATGGCCTCCGCGACCAGACCCCGGTGATTCGCGAGACGTGCGCCAAGTGGCTCACCCGGCAATTCGCCGACACCGCCGGAGTACCTGCGGCAAATGCCAGGTCGGAGCTGGTGCGCGCCCTCGACGACGACCAGCCCGGCGTCCGGGTGAACGCCGCTGCATCGCTGGCCACGTTCGCTGATTCCGGAACCTCGACCAAGTTGATCCCGCTCCTGTCCGACGGCGATCAGAACGTACGGGTCGCCGCCGCCAGCGCCCTCGGCCTGACCGGCGGCGACCGCGCCGCGCAGGCTCTTGACGCGCTGTTCGACAAGCGTGATGCCACTTGGGCGCTTCGCCGCGCGGCCCTCGCCGCGCTGGTCCGGATCGATACCGCGCGGTTCGCACGCCGGGTGGCGCCCTGGCTTGCGAGCGGCGATCCCATCGACCGCATCGCCGCCCTGGGGATCTTGAGCGCACGGCGGCCGGGCGACTTG
>JBOHRZ010000221.1:0-5318 GCA_050732975.1 Gemmatimonadales bacterium | reverse complement strand
GGCTGTTACCGCCGCGCAGACGACGAGTGGCCAGGCCCACCGCCGGCCGTGCGAGCAGACCTACCGGCGCGCCTCCGCTGCGGCCACGGCTCAACAACTGTCGAACGCCATCTCGGCACTCACGCGGTGCCCGGACCAGTTTCCAGTCTTCATTCACGACGCGTGGGCCAGGGCAGCAAGCGACAGCGGCCGGTTCCGCCGGTTTGTCGTCCCTCGCAGCGGCACGTACGAAGACGAACGAGTCTTCGGCACACTTCTCTCCGTGCTTCGCGACGACGGGCGGCCGTATTGGCTACGGGTTGCCGCCGCCAGCGCGCTTCTCACCCAGGTTTGTCCGACCCGGAAACTGGGTCCGGTCTACCTCTTCCATGGCCGCGACAGCTTGTCTTCGTTCGCAGGCTTCACTCTTGAACCGGGGGTTGCCATCCCTGGTAGTCAACAGGTCCAGGGTCGGCCGGTCGAGCGCTTTCTCGATGCGCTCCGCAACGTCGGGACCTCGAGTTCCGAGTTGGACATGCGGTTGCTGGCGCGCGCAATGATCGACGGGCTCTCCGTGCCTGGCAGAAGGACGTTGCTCGAATGCAAGCCTTGAATTGCGTTGCGGCGAGCGAGTCGCGACGATGAACGCGCCCTGAGATCCGGTTTGCATTAGTGGCTGGCGTTGCCTGTTCTTCGCGCACCACGCGGCCGACACGGAAAGGGGGCCCGACTAGGTTCGGCGGATGATGTCAACGTTCCTGACGCCGCGAGCGAAGGTCTTGCTGTCCATCGCCATTGTCGCGTTTCCTGGCGCGTCGCTCGTTGCGCAATCACGCCTGACCGTTCAGGCCGGCTACTCCACCGCGCGAATGGTCAACGGCAACGGCACCAGCAGCAGGATCTTGCCGACGCGTCACGGGTTTGTGCCGGGAGTCGCTTATACAGTCCGCCTCAGCGACCGCGTTGGAATCAGCGTCGGTGCGCGGTACGTCCACAAGGGGACTGTTGCCACCGTGACCGAGCCAAACGTCTCGGACCAGGGATCTCGCTACGATCTCGACATCCATATTGCCGAGGTCCCGATGTTTGTCACCGCCCGGTACCCGCTCTTGCAGGCCCAGCTCGTAGTCGAGGGAGGTGCCACGCTCGGCCTGCGGGCGCGATGCATCGCCCGGACGATCAGCGCGGATGGCTCGCTGAGCGAGAATGACTGCGTCCACACCGACAATGGTGTCATCGTCCCGGCGACCGACCTCGCGTTGACCGGTGGGTTCGGTGTGGCGTGGCACCGGCTGAGTCTCATCGGAGAGTACGAGTTTACCGGGCGAACGATCCAGGGAGTCGGCCCGATCGCCCAACTCCAACATCGCACGCTCTTGTTGATGGCGGGCTTTGATCTTATCGCGCCCACACCCTAGCGGTTCGCTCGACCGTGCGGCATTGATCGGGCAGAGATCGGGAGTCGCCGTCGAACCGCACCCGCCGGAGCGTCCAGGCCGCATCGGCCGCAGCACCAGGTTATCCACATTCGTCAGATGATGCGTTCGTTGAGGTCGGTCGGGATAAGTGGCTGTCCTGAAGGCGCTTCCGTCTCCCTCCCCGGCGCCTCCCCTCCCTGCGGTACAACCAACCCCCGCTTCCCCCTACCTTGCGTTAGCCGTGCATCCCGGGTGCCTGCCCGGTGTCAAATCATGGACGGAGGGCAAGCGATGACGCCAAAACGATCGGCGTTGCGACCGGCTGACGGTGCCGGTCGCGCGCGTCTGACCGAAGGCAGCGGCGCCGACGGTGGATGTACACCTGCTCGAGTCGTGATCGAACGGGTGACACCGGAGGTGGACGCCGGCCGATTCGCGGCCAAGCGCGTCGTGGGCGACGTCGTGGTGGTGGAGGCCGACGTCTTCGCCGAAGGGCACGATCGCGTCGCCGGCGTGGTCCGCGTGCGCGGCCCGGGCGACGAGGCTTGGCAGGAAGCCACCCTTGAGCCAATACCGAAGGTGTCTGACCGCTGGCAGGCCCGGTTCGCCGTTGACCGCGTCGGCACGTGGGAGTACACCGTCGAAGCATGGGTGGACGACTTCGCCACGTGGCGTCACGGCCTTGAGCGCAAGGTGGAAGCTGGCCAAAGCGTATCGCTCGAGCTCGTCGAAGGCGCCGAGCTGGTCCGCGAGGCGGCCGGGCGCGCTGATGGCGATGATCGGAAGCGGCTCGCGGCAATTACCGAGACATTCATCGCCAATCGCGTCAGCGATGAACGGATCGCACTGGGACTCTCGGACGATCTCGCCCTCCTGATGGCCCGCTGCCCCGACCGGAGTCGATCTACGACGTACACTCGCGTCCTGCCGTTGCTCGTCGAGCGGGAACGGGCGCGCTACGGCGCATGGTATGAGTTGTTTCCGCGCTCGTGCGCCGAGACGCCGGGTGGTCACGGCACGCTGCAGGACTGTATCCGGCGTTTGCCGTACGTCGCCGACATGGGTTTCGACGTGCTCTACCTGCCGCCGATCCATCCCATCGGCAGGATCTACCGCAAGGGCCGCAACAATACTCCTGACGCGGAGCCCGGTGATGTCGGCAGTCCATGGGCGATCGGCGCGGCCGAGGGTGGTCACACCGCTGTGCACCCCGAGTTGGGCACCATCGACGACTTCGATCAGCTCGTCGCGGAAGCAGGCAAGGTAGGGCTGGAAGTCGCGCTCGACATCGCTTTCCAGGCGACGCCGGATCATCCCTGGGTCAAGGAGCATCCGGAGTGGTTCAAGCACCGCGCTGACGGCTCCATTCAATACGCGGAGAACCCGCCCAAGAAGTATCAGGACATCTACCCGCTGAATTTCGAGAGCCCGGACTGGAAGGCGCTGTGGGAGGCGCTGCGTGACGTGGTGCTGTTCTGGGCTGACCATGGAGTGCGGATCTTCCGTATCGACAATCCGCACACCAAGCCGTTCGCCTTCTGGGAGTGGATGATCGCCGAGGTCCGCCGTCGGCACCCGGACGCGGTGTTCCTCTCCGAGGCGTTCACCCGGCCCAAGGTGATGCGCTACCTCGCCAAGTCGGGCTTCTCGCAGTCGTATACCTATTTCACCTGGCGCAACACCAAGGTGGATCTCGAGGCGTACTTCACCGAGCTGACCCGGACACCGGTTCGTGAGTATCTCCGCCCCAATCTCTTCGTCAACACGCCGGACATCCTGCACGAGTATCTCCAGACCGGTCATCGGCCCGCATTCGAGATCCGGCTGGTGCTGGCAGCGACGCTCGGCGCGAGTTATGGCATCTATGGGCCGGCATTCGAGATGATCGAGGACCGCGCCGTCGCCGGTACCGAGGAATATCTCGACTCCGAGAAGTACCAGCTCCGGCACTGGGACCTGAATGCGCCGGGCGGCATTCGCGACTTCATCACCCGGGTCAACACGATTCGACGCGACAATCCCGCCCTGCATGTCAACGAGTCGCTGCAATTCTTCCCGGTGGACAACGAGGCGATCATCGCCTACGCCAAGACTTCAGCCGACGGCGCCAACACCATTCTCACCGTGGTCAACCTCGATCCGCACCACGCCCAGATCGGTTGGATCGAGTTGCCGCTCGACGAACTCGGGCTGGTCGGCGAGGGACAGTATCAGATGCACGATCTGCTGGGCGGCGCGCGCTTCCTCTGGCAAGGACCGCGCAACTATGTCTCGCTCGATCCCGCAACGCTTCCGGCCCACATCTTCCGGGTCCGCCGCCGGCTGCGGACCGAGCGCGACTTCGACTACTACCTGTAACGCGAAGGGCGATTGACCATGGCACCAACGGCATCCACGCAGCGCAAGCCTCGGCGGAAGGAGCCGGACCTCACGACGGAATCTCCCGCCCCGTCGCTCTGGTACAAGGATGCCGTGATCTATGAAGTGCGGGTCCGAGCCTTCTACGACAGCGACGGCGACGGGATCGGCGATTTTCGCGGCCTGGCGGAGAAGCTCGATTACCTCCAGGACCTGGGTGTCACGGCGCTCTGGTTGCTGCCCTTCTATCCGTCACCCCTGCGGGACGACGGGTACGACATCTCGGACTACGACAACATCCACCCCGATTGCGGTACGCTGGAGGACTTCCGCCACGTGCTGCGGCAGGCGCACCGCCGCGGCATCCGCGTCATCACCGAACTGGTGATCAATCACACCTCCGAGCAGCACCCCTGGTTCCAGCGGGCCCGGCGTGCACCACCCGGAAGCCGGTGGCGCGATTTCTACGTCTGGAGCGACACGTCCGACAAATACCCCGAAGCTCGCATCATCTTCCACGATTTCGAGCCGTCGAACTGGACCTGGGATCCGGTCGCCAAGGCGTACTACTGGCACCGGTTCTACTCCCATCAACCGGACCTCAATTTCGACAGTCCCGACGTGAAGCGGGAAGTCTTCAAGGCGCTGGATTTCTGGCTGAAGATGGGCGTCGACGGGTTGCGGCTCGACGCGATTCCGTACCTGTACGAGCGGGCCGGAACCAACTGCGAAAACCTCCCCGAAACCCACCGCCTGCTGAAGGAATTGCGCGCCCACGTCGATCGCCATTTCACCGACCGGATGCTGCTGGCCGAGGCGAACCAGTGGCCCGAGGACGCGGTGCAGTATCTCGGCAACGGCGATGAGTGCCACATGGCATTCCACTTTCCGGTGATGCCCCGCCTGTTCATGGCGCTGCAGATGGAGGATCGCTTCCCGGTCATCGATATCCTGAACCAGACGCCCGACCTGCCGCCGTCGGCGCAGTGGGCCCTCTTCCTCCGCAACCACGACGAACTCACCCTGGAGATGGTGACCGACGAGGAGCGGGACTACATGTACCGGATGTACGCCCGCGAGAGCAAGGCACGGATCAACCAGGGGATTCGCCGCCGCCTGGCGCCGCTGCTGGGCAACGATCGGCGTCGGATCGAGCTGATGAACGGGCTGCTCTTTTCCCTCCCCGGGACGCCGGTGCTCTACTACGGCGACGAAATCGGCATGGGCGACAACTTCTACCTCGGCGATCGCAACGGCGTCCGGACGCCGATGCAATGGAGCTCGGATCGCAACGCGGGCTTTTCCCGGTCGAATCCGCAGCGCCTCTATCTGCCGGTGATCATCGATCCGGAGTATCACTACGAGAGCATCAACGTCGAGGCGCAGCAGAACAGCCTCAACTCACTCTATCACTGGATGCGCCGGCTCATCGCCGTGCGGAAGCACTACGCCGCGCTGGGCCGCGGCACCATCCGGTTCCTCACGCCCCGCAATCGCAAGGTGCTCGCCTTCATTCGCAGCTACGAGGGTGAGGACATCCTGGTAGTCGCCAACCTGTAGGGG
>JBOHRZ010000220.1:0-5365 GCA_050732975.1 Gemmatimonadales bacterium | reverse complement strand
GCGTGCGGCGGTGCGGTTACTCAACGAGAACGCCTTCCGCACGCCGACGTTCTTCCTCGATCCGGCGATCATGGCGCGGATCGAGGACAACGCCGGGCTGGCCCAGATCAACTCGGCCCAGGCGCGAGTGCTCGCCTCGTTGCTATCGACGACGAGGCTTGCCCGTCTCGTGGAGATCGAAGGGATGCCGAATCACTCGGCCGACGTCTACACGCTCCCGGAGCTGCTGGCCGACGTGCGGCATGGCGTGTGGAGCGAGCTGTCGGAGCCAACGGTGAAGTTCGACGTCTATCGCCGGGCCCTGCAGCACTCGTATCTCGATGTGGTTCGCGCCAAGCTGAATCCGCCACCGGCGCCCGCCGCGGGTGGTCGCGGCGGCGGCGCGGGAGGCAGGGGCGGTGGCCCCGGTCCGGCGGGAGATGATGTGAACTCGGTGTTGCGCATGGAACTTCGGTCGCTGGATGCGGACGCAGTGGCGGCGCAGAAGAAGGCGGGCAACGCCGAAACCCGCGCCCACCTCGCCGACGTGCATCACCAGATCGACGATATCCTCAACCCGAAGGGCGGCGCGTCAACTGCCGGGAATTGAGAACCGCATGAGCACACGCGGCTGGTGGATTGCCGGCGTCGTCGCGCTCGTCGCGGCGGCGCCCGTCGCCATGCGGGCGCAGGGCTCCGCGAGTGCGGTGGCGGATTCATCGCCGTTCCGGCCGCTCGATCTCCCGACCCCGAACGCAGTTCGTTCGGCGTCGGGCCGACCGGGCGCCGGCTACTGGCAGCAGCGCGTCGACTACCGGATCCGGGCCGCACTCGATCCCGCGGCGAACGAAGTCCGCGGCACCGAGACCATCCATTACGTCAATCGGTCGCCGGACGCGCTGCCGTATCTCTGGCTCTTCGTCGAGCAGAATCTCTGCGCGCCGACCAGCATCACCAACACGCTCAATCAGCCGCCGCTGGTCTTTCTCGGCAGCTCGTTCGACTTCTCCTGCCAGGGATTTCAGGG
Organism: Gemmatimonadales bacterium; assembly: GCA_050732975.1. Lineage (GTDB taxonomy): Bacteria > Gemmatimonadota > Gemmatimonadetes > Gemmatimonadales > GWC2-71-9 > Palsa-1233. Next base: position 4,359 of record JBOHRZ010000220.1, on the reverse strand, counting down.
CGGATTGCAACTCGACTTCGTGCGGCTTCATGTCGGGGCGAGCGCGCTGCGGCACGCTGTCTACGGCACCACGATGCGGGTCGACCTGCCCCACGCGCTCGCGCCCGGCTCCAGCGTCGACCTCGATCTCGGATGGTCGTTCAAGGTGCCGAAGCAGGGTGGCGGTCGTATGGGGCACGACGGTCCGCTCTACGAGATCGCGCAATGGTATCCACGGACGTGCGTCTACGACGATGTCCATGGATGGAACCACGAGCCCTACATCGGCGCGGGCGAGTTCTACCTCGAATATGGGTCGTTCGATGTGGCGATCACCGTGCCGGCGACATACCTCGTCGCGGCCACCGGCGAGCTGCGCAACGCCGATAGTGTGCTGACGGCGCGGGAGCGTGCCCGACTGATACTGGCGCGGCGCTCGGACACGGCGATCGCAATCATCTCGCGGGCCGAGGCGGCCGATCCGGCGACGACCCGGCCCCGGCCCACGGGAACGCTCACCTGGCATTTCACCGCCGATTCGGTGCGGGACGTGGCCTTCGCCGCCGGCCCCGGCATGATCTGGGATGCGAGTGGATATCACGGCGTCCTGATCGAGACCCTCTACCGCCCGTCGGCCGACAAGTGGCCCGAAGCGAACCGGATGGCGCGCGAGACCATCAGGTATTTCAGCGAGCAGTGGTATCCGTATCCATATTCGCACGCCACGACCGTCGAGGGACCGATCGAAGGCATGGAATACCCGATGCTGACCTTCGTCCCGAACAGTCCTACGCGCGAAGACCAGCAGTGGGCGCTGGCCCACGAATTCGGTCACGAATGGTTTCCGATGATCGTCGGATCGAACGAACGTCTTTACCCATGGATGGACGAGGGATTCAACACCTTCATCGACCTTCACAACGCGGCGTTGTACTTTCACGGTACGCCGTACGGCGACAGCATCGAGTCGCATCCACTGCATCTCTACGCGACCCACGCGGTGCCCGGCAACGAGCAGCCCCTGATCGAGAATCCGACCGAGGTGCGCGATCTCTTCTGGTCCGGGTACCAGAAGCCTGCCCTGATGATGCAAACGCTCCGTTTCGAGGTGCTCGGCCGGGAACGGTTCGATGCCGCGTTCCGCGATTACATCCGGACGTGGGCGTTCAAGCATCCGACGCCAGCCGATTTCTTCCGGCTGATGCGCGACGCCTCCGGAATGGATCTCGATTGGTTCTGGCGCGAGTGGGTCATGACCACGGCACGGCTCGACCAGGCCGTCGATTCGGTGACGCAGGGCGCGTCGGGTGCGGTCATCCATCTCAGCAACCGTGGGACGATGGTGATGCCGGCGGAACTCGAGCTCACCTTTGCGGACGGCACTCGCTCAACGGTCAGACTACCCGTGGAGATGTGGAATCTCGGCGCGCACTTTGACTATCGCGTGCCGAGGGCAGGGAAGGTGGTCAACGCCGAAATCGACCCGCGACAGGTGCTGCCGGACATCGACAGATCGAATAATCATTGGAAATGAGGGGTGAGGAGTGAGGGGTGAGGGGTGAGTTAGGGGTTTCCCCTTCTCACTTCTCACTTCTCACTTCTCTATTTCCAGATCTGGTGCGGGACTCCGCGTATCGTCGTGCTGTCGGGTGTGAGCAGGTCGAAGACGACGATCTCGTTGCGGCCGCGACGTTGCCAGACGCCGGGTAGATAAAGCGACTCCTGCGGGCCGATGTCCCAGAAGCGGCCGAGCGCGTGGCCGTTGACCCAGACCGCGCCCTTGCCCCAGCCGCGCATGTCGAGGAAGGTGTCGCCGGGCCGCTCGACGGTGAACGTCGCGCGGTAGTATCCCGGGCCGGGCAGCGCAGGGGCCGGCCGGGGGTCGGGCTGGCTCGACATCGGCAGGGGAAAGACCTCCCAACCGGCGAGCTCTTGACCATTCACTGTTACTGACCGGGTGATCCCCTTCCGCTCGGTGCGGAGCGCCCTGCCGAAGTTGACGCGGCCACCGTTCTCCACGAGGATGTCGAGTTGTGCGTGCCCGGCCGCGACATCGATTGTCGTCGAGTCCTGCTCGAGGCGGCGGTCGAGCGTGCCGACCAGGCGGCCGTCAACGTAGATCTGGTCGTAGTCGCGCACGTCGTGGATCACGAGCACCCCGCGGAACGGTCCCTGGACGGTCGTCCGGTAGTCGATGTACCCGTATGCCTGGCCGAGTTCCTCCATCGGTTCCGGGCGGTCGAGCGGGATCGGCGACGTGAGCGTTGGCCAGAGCGGGGCAACCTCATGGAGCTGCATCGGCGGCAACGTTGTCGTGGAATCGATCGGGGAAACCGGCGGCAATGGCGCGCTGGTGTACCGCGCGATCACGTCGCGAAAAGCGAAGAACTTCGGCGTCGGCCGCCCTGATTCATCGAGTGCTGCGTCGTAATCGTAGCTGGTGGTCTGCGGGTGATAGCGCCGGCCGTCGATGTTGGCCCCGTTCATGAATCCGAACGTGGTGCCGCCGTGGAACATGTAGAGATTGACCGAGTATCCGCGGCCGAGCATCCAATCCAGCTCGGCAGTCTGTTGCGGCGTACTGGTGTGCGCGTGGCGGCCGCCCCATTGATCGAACCAGCCCGCCCAGTACTCGCCGCTCATGAGCGGCCTGCCTGGTTCGAAGCGCGCCAGGCGCGCGAACGCGCTATCGGCCTCCCCCGGACCGAAATTGACAACAGCAGGCACGCCGGGCAGGGTGCCGTCCGGGAGCTGTACATCGCCATCGGCGGTAAACAGTCGCACGCCGCCGAAACCGGCATGAATGAGCGCATCGCGCTGCCAGGCGAGATACGCCTTGTCGTGATCGAACGAGCCGTATTCGTTCTCGATCTGCACGGCGATGATCGGCCCGCCGTGTGAGGCGAGCAGCGGTGACAGTTCCTTGCCGAGCCGGTCGAGCCAGCGCGCGGCCGGCGCGATGAATCCGGGGTAGGTGCTCCGGAGCACCATCGCCGAATCGGCGAGCAGCCACGCGGGATAACCACCGAGATCCCACTCGGCGCAGACATACGGGCCCGGGCGGAGGATCACGCGCAGCCCCTCCTCGCCGGCGATCCGGATATATGTCGCGATGTCCTTCTGGCCGGAGAAGTCGAACTTGCCGGGTGTCGGTTCGTGCAGATTCCAGAAGACATACGTCGTGATGGTATTGAGCCCCATTGCGCGCGCCATCCGGAAGCGGGCGCGCCAGTCTTCGCGCGGAATCCTGGCGTAGTGCATGGAGCCCGAGATGATCTGGATCGGATGGCCGTCGAGCACGAAGTGGCCGTCGCGCTCGGCGAGGCCGGCCGGGGTCTGCGCCGCCGCGCCGGTCACCCACACTACGCTCAACGTGAAGCCGGCGCGCATCGCAGCTACGGCAAGATGCCGAGCCGGCACGGTACGCTGAGCTGCGGTTGTCACGAGCCAGTGACGCCCGGGCCGACAATCAGCCCGGCCAGCCGATCGAGGTCGACATTGCCGCCGCTGAGGACCGCGAGCACGTGGCGGCCGGCGAGGTCGGGTATCCGGCCGGCGATGACAGCCGCCGTGGCCGCGGCGCCGGCAGGCTCTGCCAGCAGCTTTGTCCGCGAGAGGAGCGCCACGGCGGCGGCAATTTCATCGTCGCGCACCAGCACGACATCGTCGACCAGGTCGCGGATGACCGGGAACGTGAGGTTGCCCGCGAATGGCGCGGCCAGACCGTCGGCGATGGTGTCGACCCGGTCGAGGCGGACAGGATGCCCGGCATCGAGGCTTCGTCGCATCGCCGCCGCGCCCTCCGGCTCGACGCCGAAGATCCGGATGTTCGGAGCGAGCCGGCGTACGGCGGCCGCGATTCCCGCCAGCAGGCCGCCGCCACCGACCGGAACCACGATGACGTCCGTCCCGGGGGCCTGGTCGAGGATCTCGAGCCCGACTGTTGCGGTGCCCGCCATGATCGGGAGCTGGTCGAAGGGATGGACGAAGGCGGCGCCTTGGTCCACGGCGATCGCCATGGCGCGATCGAACGCGGCGGCCCCGTCGCCGTGGCGGATCACTGTCGCGCCGTAGCCGGCGCTCGCCGCCGCCTTGCTCGCCGATGCGGTCTCGGGCATCACCACCGTGGACCGGACCCCGGCGGCCGACGCCGCCCAGGCCACCGCCTGTGCGTGATTGCCGGCCGAGAAGGTCACAACACCGCGTTCGCGCGCAGTGACATCCAGTTGCGCGATGGCGTTGAGCGCGCCGCGCACCTTGAACGACCCGGTCTTCTGCAGCGATTCGCACTTGAGATGGAATGTCGCGGCGCCGGTACGCCGCGCCACCGTCTCGGAACCGATCACCGGTGTGAGATGGACGCGTTCGCTGATCACGCGC
>JBOHRZ010000219.1:0-5392 GCA_050732975.1 Gemmatimonadales bacterium | reverse complement strand
GGTCACCACGAGACAGCCGCGACCGGTGGCGTCGCGCCGACCCAGCGAGCCGCCCATCTCCACCGGCTTCCCGGTGACCACGCCGGTCACGGTGTGCCGTTTGTGCATGGAGTAGGTGTCCATGATCCACGCCATGACGCGCTCATTGGTGTTGACATCCGGCGCGGGGACGTCCGATTCCGGTCCCAGCGTCTCGATGATCGCCGAGGTATAACGGCGGGTGACCCGCTCCAGCTCGCGTTCGGACATGCTGGTGGGATCGCAGATGACCCCGCCCTTGGCTCCTCCGAACGGCAGGTTGACCACAGCACACTTCCAGGTCATCCATGCGGCGAGCGCCTTGACCTCGTCGAGAGAGACGTTGAGATCGAAGCGAATGCCGCCTTTGGCGGGCCCGCGCGACGTGTTGTGCAGCACGCGGAACCCGGTAAAGACTTCGATCTCGCCGTTGTCGCGCGCCACCGGTATCGAGACGATGATCTGCTTTTCCGGAGCCCGCAGCACCCGGTAGAGACCGGGTTCGAGCTTGAGCCTTGCCGCGGCGTCATCGAAACGGGACATCATCGCCTCGAACGGATTGTCCTCCGAGGCGAAACGACGATCCCGGTCCGGCCTGACGGCGGGCATGATGACCGACTTGCGAAGTGCCATGTTCCTTCTCCGGTCAGCGACCAGATTTCGGTGGACCTATTGGCGGAGCGCGACGACGTTGTCGAGCGCCGCCGTGAATTCGAGCTCGCCGCTCTCGAAGGTGACTTCGAGCACGGCCACGACGGGTTCGCGGACACTCACCGGCCAGCGGTGCCGCAGTTTGACGGCGTCCTTCGCGGTGATCACGACACGGTCGGCCCGGCGCGCCGCATGCGCCAGCCACGCGACGTCCTCATCGCGGAACGCATGGTGATCCTTCCACGTGGCGACCTGCACCTGGGCGCCTGTGCGCTTGACCTGGGTCACGAAGGTGTCCGGATCGGCAATGGCGCTGGCCGCGACCACGCGGGCCCCCGCCAGCGCGGCGATCGGTTCCTCGCGCCCGCTGACCAGGCCACGGAGCAGCGCCAGTTGCAGCCGGGCGATTGCCACCGGCCGGCCGGACCTCGTCCGGATCTCGGTCGCCAGGCGCTCCGCGGTATCACGGTCGGCGCGCTTGCGGGTCACGATCACGACGTCGGCGCGCGAAAGGGCCGCGAAGTTCTCCCGCCACGGGCCGGCGGGAAGCGGCCAGCGTACCGCCTGCGACGACTCGGCACTCACCAGGCAGACGTCCAGGTCACGGGCGACGTCAAGGCGTTGGAAGGCGTCATCGAGAATCAGCACCTCGGCTCCCTCGGCAACCGCGCGTACGGCGCCGGCGGCGCGGTCGGGGTCGGCCACCACGATGGCGGATGGCACCATCTCGCGGTGCACCTGGGATTCGTCGCCGCCGACACCTCGCAACAGGATCCCCGGGCGATGTCCGCCGGCGGCATAGTGCGCGGCGATCCACGATGCGAGCGGTGTCTTGCCGGAGCCGCCGACGCTGAGATTGCCGATGGCGACGCTGGGGACCGGAAGTGCAGCGGCGGAAGCGAGCCCCCGGCGGTAGGCCCAGGTACGGCTGGCGTTGGCGGCTCGCCACAGGCCGCTGGCGGGCAGCAGCGCAGCCCGCACCAGGCGGGCATCGATTCGCCGGCTGGTCCACAACCAGCGCGCCAGCAGATGGACGTCTCCGCTGCGTCGCGGCATCAGCCCGCCAGCGACCGTTCGAGACTGTTCAGCGCGTTGGTGCAGCGTTCGATCCCGGCCGGAACTGCGTGCCGTCCCGGCTCGACCGCGAACGGCTCGCCGTATGCGACATCGACCCGCGCGAAGGGCTTGGGGACCATCATACGGTCCCACGACCCCAGCGACCATGCTTTGGTCGGCACAGCATGGAGCGGCAGGATCAAGGCGTCCGCGCGCTGGGCCGCGCGGATGATGCCCGGTTTGACGGTGCGGCGCGGCCCCCGGGGTCCGTCCGGCGTGAAGGCCACCGGTGCGCCGGTGCGCAAGGTGCGGATCGCGCCCCGCAAAGCGGCGAGCGCACCGCGGCTCGACGATCCGGTGAGCGGGCGGTATCCGATCCGCGTCGCGTATGATGCGAGATAGCGACCCTCCAGTCCGTCGCTGACCACGATCGCGATCTGCTGGCCGCGGTGCAACCAGAGCAGCGGCAGCAGCGCTTCGTGCCATAACAGGAAGATGAACGGCCGTTCGCCATGAGCCAGCCGCCGCCATCGGTCGGCGTGGTGCGCCCGGTAGCGCCAGGAGGTGGCGAGAGGACGGAACACGGTGTCGGAGAAGAGCCGCACCGCTCGCGTCGAAGTCCGGATGCTCATGCGACCAGCAACTCCTCGGCAATTCTTGCCACCCGGCTGCTGGCGCCGGGTCCACCCAGCTGGCGGCGTACCTCGGCCAGCCCCTCGCGCTGGCGTCGTACCGCGACCGATCCGGGATCGAGCAGCGGGGCCGCGGCGGTGACCAGTGCGGCCGTGTTGAGATGCCACTGCAGCAGCTCCGGTACGACTTCACGGCCGAGAATGAGATTCGGCAGCGCCACCCACCGGGCCCGGATCAGTCGCTGCAACACCCGCGCCGAAAAGAAATTCATCGAATACGCCACCACCATCGGCACGTCGGCGATGGCCGCCTGCAAGGTGGTCGTTCCGGACTTGGCGATCGCCGCGTCGGCGGCGGCAAGAACCCGGGCGGGCTGGTCGTGCACCAGTTGCAGTCCGTCGCCGGCCGGGTACTCTGCACCCGGCACGGCGGCGACGATCACCCGCTGGCAGCGACTCTCGCGCAGCAGTTGACGGGCGGCATCACGCATCACGGGCCAGAGTCGCGACACCTCCTCGCGACGCGACCCGGGGAAGATCGCCAGCACGCGGTCGTCGCCGGCGAGACCGAGATCGCCCCGGGCGGCGGCACGGCACGGTGCCGGATCGCCGTCCAGCAGCGGGTGCCCGACGAACGTAGCCCGGACGCCGCTCCGCTCGAAGAACGCCGCCTCGAAGGGCAGTATCACGGCGAGCCGGTCGACCGCGCGCGCGAAGCGCTGGGCCCTTCCCGGACGCCAGGCCCACATCTGTGGTGCGATGTACCAGAGCACCGGAATCCCGTGCCGCTTCGCAGCGCGTGCCAGCCGGGCGTGAAATCCCGGATAGTCAATCGGAATCACCAGGTCGTAACGGCGCGCCTTGAAATCGCGAAGCAATTGCCGCTCGAGCGCCAGATGCGCCGGGATCTTGCTGAGGACCTCGACGAATCCGATCGCGGCAAGCCCCTCGATCGACCGGCGCAGTTGCGCGCCGGCGGCGGCCATCCGCGGTCCGCCCACCGCCTCGATTTCGGCGCCGGGGAACTGGCGCCGGAGCGCGGCCACCACGCCCGCACCATGCAGGTCGCCCGAGGGTTCGCCGGCGGTCACCAGGATCCGCACCATCAGCTCCCCAGCGCCGGACTCGGCGTCCGCTCGACCGCCTCGCTCACGTCGAGCGCCAGCGACAGCGCGGCGCGTCCTTCGGCGGCGCTGACGATTTCGCTGTCGTCGCCACGCACCGCAGCGACAAAGGCCGCCAGTTCCAGGCCAAGAGCGTCCGCCTCCGGCGCCGATAGCTTCACCGTCTCGACGATCTCTTCGAGACTGCTGCCGGTTCCCTGTCGCCAGCCGTCGCGGAAGCGCATGAACGTTGCCTCACCGTCGCCGAGGTCGAGCGACAGATAGCCCGACGGCTGGAAGATCCGCAGCCGCCGCACCTTCTCGCGGGCAACCCTCGACGCGACCATCGAGGCTACCGTGCCGCCGGCGAACTCGACCCTGGCGTTCACGATGTCGAGGTGCGGCGAAAAGATCGAGACGCCGCTGGCCCGGACCTCGGCGGCGGGTGCGCCGCCCATGAGATGAATGGCAAGATCGAGGTCGTGAATCATCAGGTCCAGCACCACCGCCACATCGGTGCCGCGGGGCTGCAGCGGCGCCAATCGAATTCCTTCGATGAACAGCGGCCGGTTGAGCACGCCGCGCGCCGCCCGTACCGCGCGATTGAAGCGCTCGATGTGCCCGACCGCGAGAATGACGCCGTTGCGTTCGGCCGCGGCGCAAAGCGCATCGGCTTCAGCGAGGGTGACGGCGAGCGGCTTCTCCATCAGCACCGGGGTGCCATGCTCCAGGCACGCCATTCCCACGGGATAGTGTTCCGGCGTCGGCACCGCGACTGTCACCGCATCGACGCGCGCCAGCAATGCATCGATCGCCGGAAAGGCCGGGCAGGAGAACGCCGAGGCGGCCTTCGCGGCACGGGCGGGATCGATGTCGACGATGCCGGCCAGGCGCACGCCGGGCATCGCCGCGAGGTGACGCGCGTGATGCCAGCCCAGCGCGCCGACACCGATCACGCCGAGTCGGATCGGCGAGGTCACGCAGGAACGCCGCGCTGCGACGACGAGACGAACTCGAGGAAACGGTCCACTTCGGGAGACGCCGGCAGATCGGTGCGGGCGCGTTCGAGCGCCTGGCCGAGGTTCAGGTCGGAGTTGAAGCACAGCCGGTAGGCGCGCTTGAGCGCCGCCACGGTCGCCGCCGGAAACTTGTGCCGCTGCAGTCCGATCGTGTTGAGCCCGTACAGCTCGACCGGATTGCCGACCGCCTTGACGAAGGGCGGGATGTCCTGGCTGACCCGCGTCATTCCGCCCACGAAGGCGTACTCGCCGATCCGCGTGAACTGATGCACCGCGACCAGCCCCGAAATTACCACATAGTCCTCGACGGTGACGTGACCGGCCAGTTGGGTCCCGTTGGCCATGATCACACCGTCGCCGACGTGGCAATCATGCGCCAGGTGCACGTAGGTCATGATGAAGCAATCGCGGCCCACCGACGTCAATCCCGTGGCTACCGTGCCGCGATTGATCGTGGTGAACTCGCGGATCCGGGTCCCGTCGCCCACCTCGACCCAGGTCTCTTCGCCGGCATACTTGAGGTCCTGCGGCGGACCGCCGAGAATCGAGCCGCTGCCCACGCTGACATTCTGGCCCAGCCGCACGTTCCGCTCCAGTGTGACGCGCGCACCGATGTGACAGCCGCGGCCGACGCTGACCGACGGGCCGACAATGGCGAATGCCTCGACGGTGATGTCGTCGCCGAGTTCCGCCATCGGATCGATCAGCGCGGTGGGATGAATGCGCTGGGTCATCGGTCGACCACGGTGGCCGTCATCTCGGCCTCACACACCGGCTGCCCGTCGACGAAGGCGTGCCCGCGCATCCGGCAGACGCGGCCTCGTACCTGGACCATTTCCAGCTCGCAGCGGAGCTGATCGCCCGGAAGCACCGGCTTGCGGAAGCGGACGCCGTCGAGCGACGCGAAGTACAC
>JBOHRZ010000218.1:0-5453 GCA_050732975.1 Gemmatimonadales bacterium | reverse complement strand
GTGCTGGGCAGACGTTCCTCAGCCTGCCACGGTCGGCCGTCGTCCGGCTGCACATCAATCACCTGATCCATCATCGCGGACAACTGACCGTGTATCTGCGGCTGCTCGACGTGCCGTTGCCGCCGATCTACGGGCCGACCGCCGACGAGCAGGCGATGATGTAGCCCGGAGCCCGGAGCCCTGCCCGGGCTCCGGGCCCCGGCCTGCTTTATCGCCACCGCCCGTCGACCCAGATCCAGCCGCCGCGAACATGCCGCCAGTGGCCGGACTCCCAGCTGTGATACCGCGGCTGGGGCGGCCGTTCCCACTGCCCTGCGATCCAGACGTAATTGCCGCTCTGCCAGGCGAAGTGACCCTGCACCCAGACGTATCCCGGGCCGGGCCTCGCCCCTCGCACTTCGGATCGCCGGGATGGAGGCTGGCGTACCACAACGTCGACGCCGTACGGCGCTGCGCCCGGTCCGCACCCGGAGAGCGGCAGGCTCAACACCGCCACGATGATTGCCAGCGTGGCCCTGTTCCTCACGTTCGCCATGTCGAGCTCCGAGTTCAGGGCAAGTCCGCCGGCCTGGTGCGCCGGTCCATTGATGACGATCGACGGCCGCCCGATGTTACTTAAGGCATGGCACCCCCAGCGCTGCGATCGACGCGAGGCATCGCGCGATGGTTTCTCCTCGTGCCGTTGCTGGGTATGACAGCGACGGCGTCGGGGCAAGGCGAACCCATCGTCGCTCGGATCATCGCGGATCGGCCGATCGCCCATGTCGATCCCGCGCGCGACTGGGGCGCGGCGCTCGACGGACACGACTTCAGTGACATCGCCGCGATCTACACCCCCGCGAATATCGCCGCGATGCGGTCGGCAGGGCTGGGGCCGATCAGCTACCGCCTGCGCACTGAACTCGGTATCGAGGCGTGGCATTGGAATCCGGACGGGACCTGGAGCGACCCCGCGCATCAGCAGGGCTACTGGACGTCGAGCAGCCGGTCGGACAACCCGATCACTGTGTCGTTCGGCTACCGGCTGCCGCGCCGTGGGCGCACCATCGACGACGCCAACAACGACGGTTACTCGCGTATCGACGACGGCGACACCACGACTTTCTGGAAGACCAACCCCTATCTCGATCCAGCGTACACCGGGGATCCCGCGTCATTTCATCCCCAATGGTTTTCCATCGATCTCGGCGAAGCGGTTCCGGTGGACGAGATCCGGTTGCTGTGGGGCGCACCCTATGCCGTGCGGTACGAAGTCGATTACTGGCGGGGAGACTCGCGTCAGCTCATCGACGACAACCCATCCGGCGAGTGGCGACGGTTTCCCGGCGGCGACGTCGTCGCGGGCCGCGGCGGCACGACGGTGCTGCGGCTGGCGCGGGATCCGGTTCGCACCCGTTTCGTCCGGGTGGTGATGTATGCCGGATCGCGCACTGCCGCCGGCGGCAACGGCGATCGCCGCGACAGCCTGGGATTCGCCCTGCGCGAGGTCTACATCGGCGATATCGACAAGACCGGAGCGTTGCGTGACCGGGTCCGCCACGACACCGTTGCGGTTCGGCAAAGCGTGGTGCTGGCGTCGTCGACGGATCCCTGGCATCGCGCCATCGATCGCGATAGCGGTACGACCCAGCCGGGTTTCGACCTGGTGATGCGCAGCAGCCTGACCAACCGGCTTCCGGTGCTGGTGCCCACCGGGCTGCTGTTCGACACTCCGGACAACGCGGCCGCCGAAGTGCGCTTTCTCGAATCGAGGCACTATCCGCTCCAGGGGATCGAACTCGGCGAGGAACCCGACGGCGAACGGGTTACTCCCGAGGATTACGGCGCGCTGTATCTCCAGTTTGCCCGTGCGATTCACGGTGTGGATCCGCGCGCGCGTCTCGGTGGACCAAGCTGGCAGAATCTTCTTGATGACCCGCTGACCCTGTGGCCCCGGCGAATCGCGCCGGGCCATCGCGACACCTGGATTGGACGGTTTCTCGATTACCTCGATCAGCATGGCCGGCGCGACGATTATCGCTTCTTTTCGTTCGAGTGGTATCCGTTCGACAACGTCTGCGATGATCCCGCGGCCAATCTGGCGGCGGCACCCGGAATGCTGGCCGACGGCCTCGCCGCGCTGCGCCACGCGGGACTTCCCGATTCGATCCCGCGAATCATGACCGAGTATGGCTATTCCGCGCACCTGTCGCCGATCGAGGTCCAGCTCCCGTCGGCGCTGTTCGACGCGGACGTGGTGGCGAACTTCTTCGCGCACGGAGGATCGAAGGCGTTCTACTTCGGCTACGAGCCCGGAACCCTGAGCGAAGTCGCCGAGTGCCACGGCTGGGGCGACCTGCTCATGCTGCTCGCCGACAGCACTGGCCTGGCTCGCGACCGGCTGCCGCGATACTACGCGGCCTGGCTCCTCACGCACGCGTGGGCCGATTCCTCGGGAGGGAGACACGCGATGTATCCGGTGCGCCTCGGCGCCGGCGCCGGCGACTCGCTTGTCACGGCGTTCGCGCTGCGACGCCCTGATCGCCGTTGGGCTCTGCTGCTGGTCAATCGCGAGCCGGTGCGGCAGCAGACGTTGCGAGTGGAACTGGATGCCCACCCGCTGCCGCGCTCGCTTCGCGGCCCGGTCGATGTCTGGCAGTATTCGCCGGCGGAGTATCACTTCGCGCCGCGGCATCTCGCGAGCCGTCCCGATCGCGATCTGCCGCCCAGTCATCGCGTGATGGCCGGGTCTAACATCGTAGTGCTTCCGCCGTACTCGATTACCGTGGTGTCCGGATGGTAATGCTGCTCTTCCTTGTGCTCGTCCTGTCGGGTTGCGCCGCGCCCACTCCTGCCGTGGTCGACCGCGCCGAGTCGATGCTCTCGGCGGTTCGTGCCGACTCGATTCCGGCGGTGAAGTCGTTGCTCGCCGACGGGATCTCGCCAGATACCATGGGGATCGACGGGACCCGACCCCTCACCGAGGCCGCGCGCAACGACCGCCTCGACGCGGTCGCGCTGCTTCTCGACGCGGGTGCCCGGGCCAATCTGGCCGATTCGAGCGGCTCCCGCGCGATCGACTACGCCGTCGCTCTCGGCCATCGTGATGTCGTCGTATTGCTGGTGCAGAGGGCCGCCAGGGCAGCGGGGATGAGCCGCGAAGCGCTGGACTGGTTCAACGCAGTAGCGCATCCGGATGAGCCTTTGCTCGACTGGCATCGCGTTCTCGACGGTGAGCTGGCGTCGCTCGGGCTCTGCTACGCGGTGCTGGAGCGGCGCGCCGACGTGGTCGTCTCGATGCGCCGCGCCGGGGGAATCCCGAACCGCACCGGTTATTCGGCCTTGAGCCTCGCTGCACGGTTCGGCGAGCTCGATGCGGTCAGGACCCTGCTCGCCGCCAACGTCAACCCCGACGTCGAGGCGGCGAACCGGCTGCGCGAGACGCCGCTGATGGACGCTGCGCGCGATGGAGAAGTCGCGGTCGCCCGGGCGTTGATTCACGCCGGCGCCCGTGTCGACCACTTCGACGCCAATCGGGAGACGGCATTGACCTGGGCCGTGCGCGCCGGCGAAACCGACTACGCGCGCGTGCTGCTCGATGCTGGAGCGAACGCGACACTCCGCAACCGCGACGGTCTGTCGCCGCTCGACATCGCCACCCGCATCAACCACCATGACCTGATCGAGCTGCTCTCGGCGCCAGCGCGTCGTGCGCAACACGTGTTTCGTCGTGGATCGGCATCATGACTGACACACCGGTGTGGGACAACGGCGGCTGGCGCGCTCTCCCGGCACTCGAGGGCGACGTGACGGCCGATGCGTGCGTCATCGGTCTCGGTGGTTCGGGACTGGCGTGCGTCGGTGAACTGCTGCGACTCGGATGCAACGTCGTCGGCATTGACGCCATTGCCGTCGGCGGCGGCGCTGCGGGCTGCAACGGCGGCTTTCTCCTCGCGGGGATCTCGCTGTTCCATCATCAGGCGGCCGAACGGCTGGGCCACGATCGTGCGGCCGCGATCTATCGCCTGACGCTGGCGGAAATGGATCGGATGACGGCGGAAACCCCGCACTCGATCCGGCGGGTGGGTTCGCTGCGGATCGCGGCCGACGCCGCTGAATTCGCCGACTGCGCCGTCCAGGTCGAAACGATGCGTGCTGACGGCCTCGCCGCCGAGCAATATTCCGGGCCGGAGGGCGATGGCGTCCTGGTGCCGACCGACGGAGTGCTGCAGCCGCTTCAGCGCTGCCGGGAGTTGGCGTTGCGTGTCGCGGCCGCCGGAGCGCAACTCTTCGAGCGGTCGGCGGCGACGGCCATCGAGTCGGGCGTAGTGCGCCTGGCACATGGCACGATTCGGGCCGGGACAATCATCGCCGCGGTCGACGGGCGACTCGATCGCGTGTTTCCGGCGCTCGCTCCGAGGGTCCGCACGGCACGCCTCCAGATGCTGGCGACCGCCCCCGATGACGAAGTGCATTATTCCCGGCCGGTCTACCGGCGTTGGGGGTACGAATACTGGCAGCAGCTCGCCGACGGCCGCATTGCGCTGGGCGGCCTGCGGGACAAGGCGGGCGACGCCGAATGGACCGCGTCGACGGCGGTGACCGAACCGGTGCAGCGCGGGCTCGATGCGGTGCTGCGCGACGAACTGAAGTCGAACGCGGCGGTCACCCACCGCTGGGCGGCGTCGGTCGGCTACACCGATGACCGGCTGCCGGTGATCGAGGAAGTTCGCGCCGGAGTGTGGGCGATCGGCGGGTACAGCGGTACCGGCAATGTGGTTGGCGCGGTGTGCGGCCGCGGTGTGGCGCAACTTGCCGTTCGCGGCGACTCGACACTGATTCGCGAGCTGATGCGGTGAGCGGTCCGCGGCACTATTGCTGCTATTGCCGGCCTCGCGCATGATTCCGTCGCCGCGGTCAGGAGCAGAACGCCCCCGGCCGGTCACCTTGCCACAGAACTCAGGAGGAATGATGCGGACGCGATTTGCAGTCTGGCTCCTCGCCGCAGTGCTCTGCGCCGGGTGCGGACATCACGTCGTGGCCAGCAAGCCGCCGCTCACCGAACGGCAGCGCGACAGCGTGATCGGCGCGTCGAAGCTTCCCGGTGCCGCCGGGGTGCGCGGCGCGCTCAGGGCCGTTGATTCATCCACCGCCCGCAACGCACGGTACGACTCGATCGGCCACGCCCCCTGATGTCGCTGATTTTTCCGTTCGACGCCGACATCCGCCGCGCGGCGACCATCCCGTCGCGGCTGTACGTCGACCCGCTCTATCTCGCACTCGAAGCAGAAAAGATCTTCGGGCGCACCTGGCAACTGGTGGGCCGCGTGGACCAGGTCGACGAGCCGGGACGCTACCTCACGGCCGAGATCGGCGACGAGGCAATCGTCGTGGTGCGCGACGGCGACACCCTGCGCGGGTTCCACAACATCTGTCTGCACCGCGCCGGCCCTGTCGCCGAAGGATGCGGCACG